>CAZIQV010000084.1:0-7564 GCA_964541275.1 uncultured Chitinophagaceae bacterium
TGAGCGGAAGGTCGTTCCCGCCCGCCCCGCGCAGAAGAACGTCAAGAATCCATTCACCGGCGAACTGCAGGATCGTCCCGCCAAGCCTGAGAGTGTGAAGGTCCGCGTGCGGGCGCTCAAGAACCTCAAGGCCATGGTCTGAGTTTTGACGCGCTGCAAGGCGAAGGACACTGCGAGGCGGATGGAGTTGTTGGCTCCATCCGCCTTTTTTTGTGGGCCGCCGCGAGGGGACCACCGCCGACTGCGGCACCGGCAGCCGCTCAGCCGTTGCTCTTGGCCAGCTGGCCAGCCGCCCAGTCGGTGAGCATCGCAAACTGAGCCGAGAACCCCTGCTCGGTGACGCCCAGCGGGCTCTTGAAGAAGGGAGCCAGCCAGGTGAGCGCTCCGGTCTCGCCTGAAACTGCGGCCCGATCGACGAGCCGCACCAGATCGAGCACCAGCGGCGCAGCCAGAATCGAATCACAGCCCTGCCAGGTGAACTGCATCGTCATCGGTGTGCCAAGGAAGCCGCGGAAGTGGATGTGGTCCCAGGCGGTCTTCCAGTCGCCGAGACTCTCGATGTACTCGATCGAGACGAGCGTCTGCGGAGGCTTCGGCAGCAGCGCCGCGAGCAGATGGTCTTTGCTTTTGACCTTGGCGGCCTTGTTGTCGGGGTCATCAAGGACGCGGCCGTCGAGGTTGCCGAAAATGTTGTGGCCCACCCAACTCATCACATCGAGGCCGCGGGCGGCGAACATCGGCGCCAGGACGCTCTTGAGCAGGGTCTCGCCGGTCTTGCCGTCACAACCGGCGTGCGGCAGGCCGCGATCGCGGGCGATCTGCTCAAGGGCGTCGGGGCTGGCGCCGGTCGATGGCGTGAAGTTGATGTAGCCGCAGCCTGCCTCGAAGGCGGCGAGGGCGTAGAGGCTGCTCGCCGGGAGGGGACCGTCGCCGCAAGCGGGGGCGGCGAGGGCCGTGGCAAGTTCGGCAGCCGTGGCCGGGATGGTGCCGGTCCACGGGGGCTCGGTCGAGGCAAGGTTGACGACGATCACCCGGTCAACCGCGGTGGTCGCGGTGAATTCGCGGATGTCGTCGCGGATCCGGTCGACAGCCTGCCGCGGCGTTTCGGCCGTGGCCACGACGGCGGGGTCGGCGAGATTCCGGATCGAATCGCCGGCGGCGAGCACGGTGCCCGGCCGCAGCCGGCCCTCGATCACGTCGAGATCGGCGGCGGTGGCTGCCAAGAGGTCTGGCGGGATCGCCCGGCTGGCCGTCCACATGCGCGCTGCCTCGGTGACCAGGCGGCCGGGCCGGATGTCATGGCCACCGACAACAATCTGATCACAGCCGACAAGGTCGAGCGGGGCGAACGGCGGCGTCGCCGTCACCAACCCAATCGGCTCGACCAGCCCGCGGGCCATTGCGGCCAGACCGGTCATGACGGTTGTCGCGACCCCGCCCTTCGCGCCGACCAGCCAGAGTCCGATCTGTCCCTTCGCCATCAAACGCCCCGTTTTTGTCGTGCTATCATCTTTTTGTGGACCCGCCGTCGGCCACACGCAAGCAAGTATGCCACGCCCCCGGCGGCCCTGCCGCCTCCGGCAGAAAGGAATGACTCGTCGATGCAACAGGCCGCTTCCCTCCGGTTGGCCCATCGGATGGCTTCCCTGCAACCCTCGGCCACCCTGGCCATGGCGGCCAGGGCTGGGGCGATGAAGGCTGAAGGGATCGACGTCATCGACCTGTCGGTCGGCGAGCCCGACTTTCCGACCCCGCCGCACATCGCCGCGGCGGGAACCGCGGCAATCGCCGCCGGCAAGACGAAGTACACTCCGGCTGCTGGCATCCCGCCGCTCCGCGAGGCGGTGGCGGCCGACTACACCCGGCGATCCGGTCTGTCAGTGACGGCGAATCAGGTGATCGTCTCCAACGGTGCCAAACACAGCCTGCACAACGTCTTCACCGCGGTCCTGAATCCGGGCGACGAAGTGATCGTGCCAACGCCCTACTGGGTCAGCTATGCCGAGTTGATCAAGCTGGCCGGCGGCACGCCGGTGCTGCTGCCGACGGCGCTTGAAGACGACTTCAAGCTCACGCCGGACTCGCTGGCTGCGGCGATCACCCCGCAGACTCGGATGCTACTGCTCTGTTCGCCGAGTAATCCCACCGGCGCGGTCTACACCCGGGCTGAACTCGAGCCGCTGGCCGACGTCGCCAGTGAAGCCAACTTGGCGGTCGTCTCGGATGAAATCTATGACCAGCTGGTCTTCGACAGCCGCGAGTCGGTCTCGTTCCCGACCCTGCGGCCGGGGCTGGCCGACCGCTGTGTCGTCGTGGCGGGAGTCAGCAAGACCTATTCGATGACCGGCTGGCGAATCGGCTGGACGATTTCACCGCCGGCTCTGGCCAAGGCGATGGGCAGCCTGCAGAGCCAGGAGACGAGCAACCCCTGCAGCATCAGCCAGCACGCCGCCCTCGAGGCGTTGACCGGGCCCCAGGAGTGCGTGGCTGACATGCGTGACGCCTTTCAGGCCCGTCGCGATCTCGTCGTCAGCCGACTGAGCCAACTGCCCGGTGTTCGGGTTCCCGACATCGGCGGGGCCTTTTACGCCTTCGTCGATATCAGCGATTCACTCGGCCGCCCCGGCGGGCCGGCCTCCAGCATTGAGTGGTCCGAGCAGCTGCTTGAGCGTGAGCAGGTCGCCACCGTTGCCGGAGCGGCGTTTGGGGCCGAGGGCCACGTGCGAATGTCGTTTGCCGCCTCCGAAGACAAGCTCAACGCCGGCCTCGACCGCATTGGCCGGTTCCTCGCGGGGCTGACGGCCTGAGTCGCTCGTGGAGAACAGCAGCAGATCAACCCCTTTTGATAAGCCGGCGGCGATCATTCTCGCTGGCGGTGCGGCGCGGCGGCTCGGGGCGGCGCGGCCGGCGGGCGGGAAGGCCGCCTGCGAGGTCGGCGGTGAGACCCTGCTGAGCCGGGTGGCCGCCGCGGTTGCGGCTGCCGCTGCAGAAATGGTGGTTGTTGGCGGTGATCAGCTGCCGGAGGACATGCTGCTGCGGTTTCGGGGCATCCGGCAACTCGCTGACAGCCAGCCCGGAGCGGGGCCGCTGGCTGCGGTTCGGGATGGCCTGGTCGATATCTGTCGCCGGCGAGCGATCGCCGGCGAGCCTGCACCGGCGGCGGTGCTGCTGGTGGCCTGTGATCTGCCCCTGCTGAGTCCTCCGCTGGTGCAGGCGCTGCTCGACCATCTGCCACCTGCGGACCGCGGCGTTGTCTGGGTCATCCCGCAGGTTGGCAGCCGGCCGCAGTATCTCTTTTCAGTTTGTCGGCCCCGGCTGCTTGGCCCTCTTGAGCAGTTTCTGGCCGGCGGCCGCCGCGACCTGCGGGGCTTTGTGAAGGCACTCGCAGCGCAAGATCCCGGGCACATCGTGATGATTCCGCCCGCCGCGTGGCGCCGAATTGACCCTGCCGGAGCTGCCGCCCGCGATATCGACACGCCTGCTGACCTCGCCGACTTGACCGGCTCAGCTTCGCGGCAGCGATGAACGCCTTCTATACTCTGGGGCGATCATGGACGATCCCTGGGATGACGATGAGCCGGTTGAGCGACCGCCCCCGCGGCGGCCGCGGCGGTGGCGTCGGCTGCTGGTGCTGGTGCTGGCGGCGGCTGCGGTCTGGCAGCTGCCGCTGGTCGCCGTGCTCGCTCCGGTCCGCGACTGGCCGCTGCAGCAGATTTTCGCCGGCGTTGCCGGACGCATTCGCAGTGGAGGAGCCGACTGGGGCTGGTTCGGCCCGATCACCTACCGCGGTCTGCTGCTGGAAACCTCTGACGGCCAGCCGCTGCTGGCGGTCGACGAGCTGTCGATCGACCGCAGCCCGCTGACGCTCCTGCTGCGACCGGCCGATCTCGGCGTCATCAGGATCCGCGGCGGACGGCTCTCGACAGCGGTCTGGCAGGGAGGCAGCACGATTGAAACGGTGCTCGAACCCTGGCTGGCCCGCCAAGCCGCGGCGGCACCGGCCGCCCCGCCGGTCGTCGGCCAGTGGGGCGGAGTCGCCGATGTCGCTGTCGCTGAACCCGCCGCCCCGGCTGCCACGGTCGAATTGATCGATTGCACGATCGAACTGATCGACCTCCGGCATAGCGACACCTGGTGGATCGACGATCTGGCGGCGACGATCCCCCTGCGAACCGGCGGGGGCGGGCAACAGGCAGGCAGCCTGCCGATCGATGCGGTGGTCGGCGGCCGGATTCGGGCGGTCGGCAAACCGACCCTTGAGGTTGTTGCCGGTGCCGCCGCCCCTGCCGGAGCCGGGCCGGCGAGTGTGGCCGGCCGGACTGCAGCCACGGTGACGCGGGATGGCGGCTGGTCGCTGACCGTCGCCGCCAACGGCCCGGCAGGATGGACGCTCGCCGCCAGCGGTACCCGGCTGCCGGCAGCTGCTTCGCGGCTGGCCGCCAGCCGTTTCGGTTGGCCTTTGCTTGCCGCGGGGCTGCTCGACCTGCGGGCCGACCTGCTCGTTGAGCCGGTCCCGATCGCGGCCGGCCGGAGTGTGTTCGGGCCTTGGCAGGTGTCTTGCAGCGGTCATCTTGCCGGCCGCCGGCTGGCCGTACGCGACGCGGCAACGCAGGAGGAACAGTTCGTGGTCGACCGGCTGGAACTGCCCTTCGATCTGACGCTGACACCCGACCGGGTGCACCTCAAGCGGTTCGCAGTCGAGACCTCGCTGGGACGGGCGACGGCCGAGGGCACGCTCCGCCTGCCGGGCGCCTTGCCACGGCTGGGGCCGGCAGAACTCTGGTCAACGGCTGCGGCGGTTGCCGCCGCCGACTTTGCGGTGGCTGCCGAACTCGATCTGGCGGCGATCGCCGACAGCCGGGCCGGGGGCATTCCCTTGCGTCCCGACGTCCGCGTCACCGGCGGCACCGTGGAATTCGATCTGGACAGCAGCAACGGGATCCTCGATCTGCAGGCCTCGGTCGCCGGCCTGACGGCGATTCAGGCGACCCAAACCCGCAGCTGGCCGGAGACCTGTACCGCGTCGCTCCGGGCCCGACGACGGCCGGCTGGCCAGCTGCAGCTGACGGCAGCCCGGCTGGCGTCGGCTGCCGCGGAGATCACCGCCCGCAACCAGCCGGGTGGCATCGAGGCGACCTGGCGACTCGACCTTGGCAGACTCTTCACCGCCGCTGCGGAACTGCTCGACGTGCAGTCGGCCGCCGGACCGGTCGCCGTCGCGGGCACAACGCGGGGGCGGGCCCTGCTCGGCCGCGGCCCCGACGCCGCCGCCACCACCCTGGCGGTCGCAGCAGGGCTTGAGCGGTTTTCGTGGTCGGTCGCCGGCCGGCCGGTCTGGGAGGATGAGTTGGTGGTCATCGACGTCGAGGCCGTCGGCAATGGCACCACCGACACCGTCGTGCTCGATCAGGCAAGCCTGCGGATTGAGGCCGGGGGTGATGTGGCCGCGGCAACACTCGCTGCCGGCTGTCGCCTCTCCCGACCGGTGGCGGGTGGCGGCTGGCCCCGGGTCCATGGTCGTGACGGCGGTGGTGGGAGCATTGACTGCAGCGTCACCGGCCGTCTCGATCGTTGGCAGGCCCGCGTCTGCGGACTGCTGCGGGCGGCAGGAGTTTCGGTGAACGAGCCGTTTAACCTCGCCGGCCAGTTGGACTGCAGCCTGACCATCGGCGGCTCCGGGGCCCAGTGGCAGCTGACCAAGGCCGAGGCTCAGATCGAATCGTTCACCCTGACCGGTGAAGGACTTTCAATGACCGAGCCGCAGGTGCTGCTGTCGGTTGTCGGTTCGCTCGACTCGTCGCGGGGGCTGATCGACATCGCCTCGGCGGAAGTGCTGACTGCGACGGCCTCTCTGCGGACCAATGGGCTGCAAATTGTCGGCGGCGGGTCGGGGGAGGAACGGCCGCTCGACCAGCTGCGGGGACGGCTGCAGTGGCAGGCCGATCTGGCCAGGCTGCAGCGGTGGCTTGATCAGCGGCATCCCCGGTATGTCGCCAGCGGCCGAGTCTGGGGGACGATCGATCTGCTCGACACCGCCGGCGGACTCAACCTGCTCGTCGCCCTGACCGGCAGCCAGCTTGGCCTCGCGGTGTCGCCGCCGCTTCGCGGCCTCCCGGAACCGCCGCGACCGGTCTGGACCGAGCCGCAGCTGACGGCAACGGTTGACCTGACCCGCCCGGCAACCACCGATCGGCTTCTTGTCAGAAAACTCACGGTCGAATCGTCGACCCTTGGTCTGGCAGCCGCGGGAAGTCTCAGCGATCTCGACGGCAGCCGCCGCGTCACGGCGGAAGGCACCCTTGCCATGAACCTCGGTCAGCTCAGCCGGCTGCTTGCTCCGGCGTCGGGTGGGCTGGTGCAGCTGACCGGCGGGGAACCGCGGCCCTTTGCGATCCGCGGCAGTCTGGGCTCTGCCGTCGCGACGGCCGGGGCTGGCGGCGGGCCAGTGGCCCTGCCGGTGCCTCAACCGTGGCGACAGCAGGCGGCTGCCGACAGCCGCGGTCAGCTGATCGCCTTGCCGCGAGGTCGGTCGGCGGCGGCCGAACAGTCGCTGATCGGCTGGCTCGGCGGGCTCACCGCCGAGACCACGCTCGCCTGGCGAGGCGGGCGGCTGGGCGAGTTTCCGGTCGGACCGGGTGAGCTGCCGCTGCGGCTGATCGAAGGGCAGCTTGCATTCGGGCCGTTTGATATCCCGGTCTCCGGCGGCCGCATCCGGGGCGGCCCGTGGCTGCAGCTGGTGCCGCCGCCGGGTGAACTGGTGCTGCCACCCGGCCGGCACGTTGACCATGTCGTCCTCACCCCGGCGATCTGCAGGCACTACCTCGGCTGGCTGTCGCCGATCCTGCGTGGTGCCGCCGAAGCAGCCGGGCGGCTTTCCGCCGAAACCGGCGGCGGACGGCTGCCGTTGGCCGATCCCCTGGCCGGCCAGTTGGAGGGCCGAATTTGGCTGGAGGATTTCGCGGTTGAGCCCGGCGACCTTGCCGGACCGCTGGTCAATCTGCTGACGCAGCTGCAAAGCGTGGTTGATCCGCGGTTTGCCTTCGGTGACCGGGCTGTCCTGCTGCGGGCCCGACCCGAACCGATTCAGGTGTGGCTGGCCGATGGCCGCGTCCATCACGACAACCTCGTTCTCGACATGGGTCAACTGGCGGTGCGGAGCGAGGGCAGCGTCGGCCGCGACGGCAGCCTGGCGATGCAGCTTGAGGTTGCCTTCCGCGGAGACCTCGCCGGGGCGACGCCGGTGGTTGCCCAGCTGCTGCGGACGCCGTTTGTCATTCCCTTGCGGGGCACGGTGCGGCGGCCGCAGTTTGATGCCACGGCGATCGACACGATCCTCGGACGGATCCTCGAGAACACTGCCGACGCAGTCCTCCGCGACGGCATTGGCCGCGGCCTCGAGGCGCTCTTTGGAAACCCGCAACCGCCTCGCCAACCGCAGCCCACCCCGGCGCCGCCGCTGACGTTTCCCGAGGGCTCCTGAGGTCGGGCCCGTCAGCCGTGGCCGATACCAGCGGCTGCCCGCCGCAGCCGGCGGTCGAGGCCGGTGATCAGCCGGCGGAGCCGA
>CAZIQV010000085.1:0-7530 GCA_964541275.1 uncultured Chitinophagaceae bacterium
CGCGGCAGCGGCATCGAAAAGATCGATGTGCGGGTCGCCACCCGGAGCCTTGAGCGGCTGCCGTCGCTGGCCTGGCACGACCAACTGCCCCCGCTCGACGTGCCGGTCCGCTCGGTGGTGCGGGCTGTTCCCGCCGACAGCCCGCTCGCCGAGGAGCAGCAGCAGCAGTAGCCCCCGAGAAAAGGCTCAGTCGATGTTGCGGGGAGGCAATTCGATCGCGATCTCCGTTCCTTTCCCTGGCGCCGACGTTATTGTCGCGGTTCCCCCGAGCAGCCGGGCTCGCTGCCGGATGCCTTCGATCCCAAAGTGCCGCGGCGGGATTGCTGCCGGATCAAAGCCACGGCCGTCGTCGGTCACCCGCAGCAGCGTGCGGCCGTCCGGCTGTCGGATCAGGCTTAGTTCCGCTCGCCCGGCGGCGGCATGCCGCCGGGTGTTGGTGAGCGACTCCTGGGCGATCCGGTAGAGCGTCGTCTCGGCGTCGGCCGCGAGCCGTTGCCCGGCGAGATTGTGGGTGAACTCGACTTCGGGAATCTCGAGCCGGGCATCGGCGACGAGCGCCTCGATCGCCTCGACAAGGCCGAGTTCGTCGAGGGCCGGCGGCCGCAGGCCGGCGATCAGGTGGCGGGTTTCGGCGGTGGCTTCCCGGAGGAGCCGGAGCACCTCGGTGAGGCGGTGGTCGCTTCCCGAGCCGCCCGGCAGCCTGGCCTCGTAGGTCTCAAGGTGCATGATCGCCGCCGAGAGATATTGGGCAAGGCCGTCGTGAATCTCGTACGCGATGAGTTGCCGTTCCCGCTCTTGGCGGTCGATCAGCTTCCGCACCGCCTCTTCGCTGTTCATCGCGGCCGCCGTCAGCGTTTGGGTTTGGGAATTCGCGACTGGCCACGCTGCCGCCGGCCCCGGCGTCCGCGGCCACCGGCGGATCGTCCCCGGGCCGGCGGCGTGCCGTCGCGGACCGCCGCAATCTGGTCCCGGAGCCGGGCGGCCCGCTCGAAGTCGAGTTCAGCCGCTGCCTGAAGCATGTCGGACTCAAGCTGCTCGAGCAGTTCAGCCTCTGCCTGAGCCTGCTCCTCGGCGTTGCCCACCGCTGCCTGGGCCCGGGCTCGGGCCTGGCTCTCGGCCTCGATCCCCGAGCGAATCTCCTTGCGGATCGTCTCCGGCGTGATGCCGTGTTCGGCGTTGTAGGCCAGCTGCAGCGCCCGACGGCGGCCGGTCTCGTCAATCGCCTGCTGCATCGATTCGGTGATCGTGTCGGCGTAGAGGATCACCCGGGCATCAACATTGCGCGCGGAGCGGCCGATTGTCTGCATCAGCGACGTCTCGCTCCGCAGGAATCCTTCCTTGTCGGCGTCGAGGATCGCCACCAGCGACACCTCGGGCAGGTCGAGCCCCTCGCGCAGCAGATTGACGCCGACGAGCACGTCGAACTCGCCCGCCCGCAGATCCCGGAGCAGTTCGACCCGTTCAAAGGCATCGAGTTCGCTGTGCAGCCAGCGGCAGCGGACGTTTCGTTCCTGGAAATAGTTTGAAAGATCCTCCGCCAGCTTCTTGGTGAGGGTCGTGGCGAGAACCCGGCTGCCCGCGGCAACCGTCTTGGCGATTTCCTCGGAGAGGTGCACCACCTGGTTGCGGGCGGGGACGACCTCGATGACCGGATCGAGCAGGCCGGTCGGGCGGATGATCTGCTCGACCACCTCGCCCTTGGTCTGCTTGAGTTCCCACGACCCCGGCGTGGCCGAAACATAGACGGTGCGGTGCAGCTTCTTCTCAAACTCGTCGAACATCAGCGGCCGGTTGTCGAGCGCGCAGGGCAGGCGGAAGCCATGCTCGACGAGGGTGAGCTTGCGGCTGCGGTCGCCCGCATACATGCCCCGCACCTGCGGCACGGTCACATGCGACTCGTCGACGAAAAAGAGGAAGTCTGACGGGAAATAGTTGAAGAGCGTGTCGGGCGTGCTGCCCGGGGGCCGGCCTGAGAGCGGCCGGGAGTAGTTCTCGATGCCGGGGCAGAAGCCGGCCTCGAGCAGCATCTCGATGTCGAACTTGGTGCGGGCCGAGAGCCGCTGGGCCTCGAGCAGCTTGCCCTGCCGCTTGAGTTCCTCGAGCCGCTCCTCGAGTTCCCGGCGAATTTCCCCCACCGCGGCCTTGATGCGATCTTCCGGCATCACGAAGTGCTTGGCCGGGTAGAAATACGTTTCGTCCTTCTGGGCCGCAGCTTCGCCGCTGGTCGGATGGGTGACGGCGATCGATTCGATCGTATCGCCCCAGAATTCGATGCGGGTCGCCAGTTCATCGTAGGGGGGCCAGATGTCGACGGTATCGCCCCGTACCCGGAACCGGCCGCGTTCGAGGGCCATGTCGCTCCGCTCGTACTGGACTGCGACAAGCTGGCCAAGCAGCTCGTCGCGGGAACAGGGCACCCCGGTGGCAACGCGGATGACCATCGCCCGGTAATCCTCCGGCGAGCCGAGGCCGTAGATGCAGGAGACGCTGGCGACGACGATCACGTCGCGGCGGCTGACCAGTGCGCTGGTCGCCGCCAGCCGCAGCCGGTCGATCTCCTTGTTGATCGCCGCATCCTTCTCGATGTAGATGTCCCGCTGGGGGATGTAGGCTTCGGGCTGGTAGTAGTCGTAGTAGCTGACGAAATAATGGACGGCATTGTGGGGGAAAAAGTCGCGGAACTCGGCGTAGAGCTGGGCAGCGAGCGTTTTGTTGTGCGACAGGACCAGCGTCGGTCGGCCGACCCGGGCGATGACGTTGGCCATCGTGAAGGTCTTCCCCGAGCCCGTGACGCCCATCAGCACCTGCGCGGGCTGGCCCTCGCCGATCCCTGCGACGAGGCTGTCGATCGCCGCCGGCTGGTCGCCGGCCGGCGGATAGGGTGCGACGAGTTCAAAGACGTCGGGCCGAAGCGGCGGAGCGGTGCCGGGCATCTAGATCGTCTCCTCGTCCGCCGCCGTCCGGCGGCCGCGGAGCGGCCGGATAAACGGTGCAATTTGTCGCAGGGTGACCGGCCCGATTCCGTTGACCGCGGCAACTGCCTCAAGCGTCGGGAACGGTCCATGTTTCCGCCGGTGAGCGATGATCCGGCCGGCCAGAGCCGGCCCGATGCCCGGGAGCTGGGCCAGTTCGGCCGCCGGTGCGGAGTTGATGTCGAGGCTGAAGCCGACGGCTGCCGCCGGTGGTCGCTCGTGGTCGACAAGCCGATCGCGGCTGGCGACCAGCCAGCCTGCGAGCGACACGATCCCGGCGGCGGTCAGCCAGATGAGCAGCCGCAGAACCGCCGGCGAGCTGGTGCCGGGGGCGGGCTCGGCGGCGGTGGCTGACGCTGGCATGGTGCTGCGGGCCTCGGGCGGGGGCGGCGGCGGAAAACCACCAGGCCGCGGAATTGACCGGCGGGCCGCTGCCGCCGGCTTTTGTATCATAGCGTGCCGGGGAACCAGCCCGCCGTGGGCTCGGTCCCGGAGTGTCTCTCTCCCACGGAAACTCTCGGCCCCCCTCGGGCCGTGGCGATTGGCCGCGGTCGGCCCGCGGAGCGCCGAGCGACGGGTGGAGTGGGACGTCTGGAAATCGACCGAGTGTGCCCTGTGAGCAGTCCGCAATCGGGCCGAGAGGCCCTGCCGTTCCCGGCCCGCCGCGACCACGCGCAGATCAGCTGGGGGCCGCAGCTTGCCGACGCTGTGCGCCGTGCGGCGGCCGGCTGGCTCAACGAGGATCTCGGCCATGAGGCCGATTGGACGAGCGTTGCATTGGTGCCGGCGGCTGCCGCCGGGAGGCTGGCGGTGGTCGCCCGTCGAGGCGGGGTGATCGCCGGTCTGGCCGCCGCGGCGGTGGTGGCGGCAGAAGCCGATTCCGGACTCTCCTGGGAGCCGGCAGTCGCCGACGGCCAGCAGGTCGGCCCGGCGACCGTCGTGGCCGAACTCGCCGGACCAGTCCGCTCAATCCTGCAGGTGGAGCGGGTGCTTCTCAATCTGCTTGGACGGCTCTCGGGGGTGGCGACGGCAACGCGACGGCTCGTCGCGGCGGTTGCCGACACCGACTGCCGGATCTACGACACCCGCAAGACCCTGCCCGGCTGGCGGCTCCTCGACAAGTATGCCGTCACCTGCGGCGGTGGCTTCAGCCACCGGCTCGGCCTCTACGACGCGATCCTCATCAAGGACAACCATCTCGCTGCCGTGGCCGAAGCCGGGCTTTCCGTCGCGGCGGCAGTTGCCCGGGCCCGCCGATTCGTGGAGGCGACGTTCCCGCCGCCGCGGGTCGCAAGCATGGTTGTCGAGGTTGAGGTCGACAAACTCGAACAGGCCGAGTTGGTGCTGGCAGCTCCGGTCGAGTCCCGCCCTGACATCGTGCTGCTCGACAACATGCCGCCGCACCAACTCGCCGCCTGTGTAGCTCTGCGGGATCGCCTCGCCCGCGAGGTGATCCTCGAAGCATCGGGCGGAATCACCCTCGAAACGGCGGCAACCATCGCCGCAACGGGCGTCGACCGGATCAGCACGGGAATGCCAACCCAGGCGGCCCCGGCACTCGATATCGCCCTCGATTGGACCGCGTCAACGCGGCTCCCGCCGGTCAGCTGAGACCGTAGGGCGGCAAGAAAACCGAACCTTCAGACGCCCATCAGGCGGTTCCGCTTCATCCGCCGTTCGGCCCGCAGCCGGGCTCGCCGCTTGGTTTCACTCGGCTTTTCAAAAAACTCGCGCCGCCGCATCTCTTTTTTGATGCCGCTACGCTCAACCAATTTGCGGAAGCGACGAACTGCCTCCTGAATGCTTTCCCGATCACGGACCGTCAACTTGACCATGAAAACTCGCTGAAATTCCTCGGTAAAAAATTGGGTGGACGAAGCCAGCGCCGCCGAGCCGCCGCCGGTCGATCAGTCGACTGGTACTTCTCGTTGGGGCCTGTCGAACCTTGAAGCCTATCGGAAAGCTGCCGGCGTGTCCACGCCTCGACCCCCCGGCGTCGCAGCGGTTCGCGCGGGCGGTCGTCACCCGGGCAAGCGGTCGATCGTTTGCATTTCGAGCCGGGGGATTTTGCCCCGGACAGCTACACTCGCAACTGCCGGCGAGTGACGGCGGCATTCGGTTTCGAAACCGCGGTTGAACCGATGAACGAACTGTTGCGGGATGGGGTGGCGGCGGCGGTCGGCTGGAGGGATGCCGAGTCGACCCGGCAACTGGCGACCGCGGTTGGAGCCGTCCTCGTTTTCCTGGCGACGGCTCCGCGGGGCCGCCGCTGGTTGGCTCGGGGGTCGGTGGCCTTGCTGGCACTCTGCCCGCTGCCGCCGTTGATCGCGCTGCTTTTCCCGTCGGCGACTGCGGCCGATGGCTTCGCCCTGCAGACGGTGCGGTTTCTGGCCCTGGCGTCGCTGCTGCAGTCGCTGCTGCTGCTGGTCGTGGTTTCCGGTTGGGAGCGGCTTGGCAGGCCGCTGCCCAAGATCTCGCTCGACGTCCTGCGTCTCGGCCTCGTCGGCATCGCCCTGATCACCGTTCTCTGGGAGGCGGGGGCCGCCGCCGGCGACCTTTTTGCCGGGTCGGCGGTGGTGACCGCGGTGCTCGGTTTTGCCCTCCGGGACACGCTCGGCAACGTCTTTGCCGGGCTCGCCATCCATGCCGAGCATCCCTTCGAGGTCGGCGACTGGATTCAGTACGACGACAACCCCGCCCATGTCGGGAAGGTTGTCGAAATCAACTGGCGGGCGACGAAGGTGATCACCCTCGATCTCGCCTATGTCATCATTCCCAACGGGCAATTGGCCCAGGCGTCAATCCGCAACTTTACCAAGCCCGACGCCTGGTCCCGGCGGAGCCTGTTTATTACCGCGCCCTACGAGGTGCCGCCGCAACGGGTGCAGGCCGTTATGCTCGAGGCTCTGCGAGGCAGCTTTGGGGTGCTGGAGAACCCGGCCCCGTCGGTGGTCACCAACGCCTTTACCGACCGCGGCATCGAGTACTGGGTGCGGCTGTTCACCACCGAGTTCGGACTCCGCGACCGCGTCGACGGCATGGCTCGCGACCGGATTTTCTACGCGCTCGCCCGGCACGGCATTCAATTGCCGGTGGCAACCCACCAGGTTCGGCTGACGCAACTGCCCCGCCAGACGGCCCCGCCCCGGGAGGCGATCGTTGCAGAACGGGTCGCCCGGCTGCAGGCCGCCGGGGTGCTGCATGTGCTCACGCCGGAGCAGTTGCAGCAGCTCGCGGCCGACCACGAGGCCCGCACATACGCCGCCGGCGAGCCGATCATCCGCCAGGGCGATGCGGGTGAGAGCATGTTCATCGTGCTCGAGGGTCGGGTGGAGGTCTCGGTGCGGACCGACGACGGCCGGGTCGTGCCGGTCCGGGAACTGGCCGTCGGCGACTATTTCGGCGAGCTGTCGCTGTTGACCGGAGCCCCGCGGTCAGCGACGGTGACAGCGACGACCGAAACCCGGGTGCTCGAAGTCGCCGCCGCCGCGGTCCGGACGATCCTGGAACAACAACCGGAACTGGTCGAACGGCTCGGTGAAGAGATGCAGCGGCGGCTCGCCCAGCGGCAGGAAGCGATCGCCGAGGCGGGACCGCTGCAGCCCGACGCCGACCGCCCCGACATGCTGACCGCCATCCGGGAATTCTTCGATATTTTTTGACCCGCGCCGCGGCGATCAGTCGCAGCCCCCCCGCCGCCACGAGATTTCGAGCCATGCAGATTGAACTGCTGCCCTCGAGTGAGCCGCCGAGCGACCGCCAGTTTCTCGTCAGCTACCTCGTCAACGAAACCGTCGCGATCGACGCCGGCTCGACCGGTCTGTTGGCCGACCTCGAGCGACAGCAGCGGGTGGCCCACGTCTTCATCACCCATCAGCACATCGACCACATTGCGACGCTGCCGATTCTGCTGGAGAACGTCTATGAGCCCGGGCCCAAGAGCATCGAGGTCCTCGCCGCGGCAGAAGTCCTCACGTTTCTTCACGACGATCTGTTTAACGGCCGGATCTGGCCCGATTTCCTCGCCCTCTCGACGCCGGCCGATCCCTTCCTGATCACGACGCCGCTGGCGGCCGGCCGGACCATCGAACGGGCCGGCCTGCAGGTCACCCCGATTCCGGTCTCGCACGCCGTGCCGACGCTCGGCCTGCTTGTCGACGATGGCAGAACCGCCGTCGCCTTCCCCTCCGACACCGGTCCGACAGCCGAATTCTGGGAGCGGCTCGCCGCCTGCGACCGGCTGCAGGCGGTGTTCCTCGAGGTCAGCTTTCCCAATCGGCTTGCGGGCCTCGCCGAGGTGTCGGGGCATCATTGCACGGCGAGTTTCGCCGCCGAAATCACCAAGCTCGACCGGCCGGTGCGGTGGATCGTCGTGCATCGCAAACCCCGCTATGCCGATGAAATTGCCGCGGAGATCGCCGCCCTGGGCCGGCCTGACGTCGAACTGATCCAGCCGGGGCTGGTCTACGAGTTCTAGGCTCTGTCTGAAAACTCAGTACCTGCCTTCGAGCGGCTCATTTGCCCTCTGGCTGCGTCCGGCTCCATCGCCAGATCTGCA
>CAZIQV010000086.1:0-7511 GCA_964541275.1 uncultured Chitinophagaceae bacterium
GGCGATCTCAATGCGGAGGGCTGGCGTCGGGAATCCGGTTCGGCTTCGCCGGCATGGTGTTGGTTCGCGGCCGACTGGTCGGGACTGGTCTGCGGGGTGATGGCGGAGGGCTGCCGGTCGGCTGGTTCGAGTCCTTCGAGCCAGGCAAACCCCCGAAACTGTTCGTCGTGATCCTCGAGCCGGACCGCCATCAATTCGGCGACGTCATCGGGGCAGCGGATGAACTGCAACGTTGAGCCGAGAATGACCGACTCGTGCCGCAGGACGCGACCGCGGGGCTCAACCCAGATGCGGCTCCGCGGCGGATGGTGGTCGCCGATGTCGCTGCGGTAATTGACGATGTCGGCGGTCACGAACTGGCCGTCGAAGTGCAGCGTTTCCTGGCCGGAAACTCTGGCATGGAGAACTTCGAGGGGCTTGTGGCCCGGCCGCAGCGGGCTGTAGATCGGGACGGTCCAGCGTCGTCCCGGATAGAGCCCCGGCATGGTCGCCTGCGGCGAGAGTTCATCGCCGATTGAGACGCCATCGGGAAGGTGCCGCACCGTCTCGTAGTGGATGCCCCCGGCGGTGAGCGAGACCGTCACCTTATTTTCAGCGTCGATTGTGCCTTCCAGCCGCGCCTGCTGCCGCGAGCCGGGCACCCGAACGAGCGACTGAAATTGTCTCAATGCTCCGTCGGCGTCGATCCGCATGCGGCCGGCAGTTTCAAGGCTGATCGTCGGATGAGCCGCCAGCACGTTGCCGAGGAAGATCTGCGCCCAACTCGGGATGATCTCATCGACCGGAAGGTGGTCGAGCCGCAGATGAGACCGAACAATCAGCCCGCCGTCGCCAGTCTCTTCGGCCAGGCTCAGGGCGGAACCGACGGCCCGGTCATTGAGCATGATCGACCAGCCGATCGGAAGCGGCTCGTTGCCGGTGCGGTACAGCGCCTGGTAGCCCGGAGCCACACCGGGGGTGAGGGTCGGCAGAATTTTTGAGACAAACAGCCAACCGTTGGCAACCGCGGCGAGCGCGAGGATGAGAAAGGTCACCGGCGGTCGTTGCATGCCAAGACACTCCCGATCGGCAGGGGCGGGCGGTTCATTGCCGGCCTGCGGCTCCGCCGGGCCTTCCGGCGGTTGGCAAACCGCCGACCTCGCCAGCATCAGCGATCACGCCGCAGCGTACATCCCAGAGCATGAAAATTCTATGAATTTCCGGATTGCCGGACGGCGGGGTTCTCGACTGACGCAGCTTTTTCCTCACAGGCGTGCCGCCGGTCGAGCCTGTCGGGCTGGTGGAAAATCGCCGGCCGCGGGGACATCATCGAGGCCTCCGTGCCTGCGAGCAACCGGGAATCTGCCGGCAGATCGTCAGCGGGTCGCTTCCCGATATCATTCCGGCGGAAGCGGTCCGTGCGACAGTTGGCCCCCCCACCAGATTCCGGAAACTTCGCGGTTGCCAATTTGCCACCGGCGGCGCTAGACTCTCCCCACGGGAAGGGGTGCTGCGGGATCGCGGGTGTCGAGCGTCCTGCCCGCCCCGCGGCGGCGGACGAAAGCCTTCCAGGAGGAAACGAGATGAGTGATGCCGTCTATTTCCACCAGGGATGTCCAATCTGCGGACGCACGCTCAGGATCGGCGTGCGGCTCCTGGGGCAACGCGTGTACTGCCAGCATTGTGGCGGCGGTTTTCGGGCGACCGACCCGGCGAGTCAGCCGGACGCCGGCCGCGGGCCCGCCGCCCACCAGGCGGAACGCGTGGAACAACTTCTGGCCCAGGCTGACGAGACGCTTGCCGCCGATCGATCCCTGGTCGGCGGTGGCCCGATCGGGACCTAGGTTCTGTCTGAAAAAGCTACCGTTGGCCTGAGAGCGAGCTGCTTTGGTCTCTGGCAGGGGTGGGCGACGCAGCCAGATTGCAGATCTGGCGCTGGAGGCGGACGTAGCCCGAGGGGAAATGAGCCGCTCGAGGCCAGCACCTGACTTTTCAGACAGAGCCTGGCAGCCGGCAGAAAAACGCTGCCGCCGCGGCCAGGAGGCGGCGATCGGCACCGAGAACCCTCGGCGGTTGCCGGCCTCGTCTTCCTGGCAAGATGCCCTGGACGGATTTTTCTCGGACAGCCAGCCGCGGTCGCGTTACCCGGGGCTTCCGGAATCGCCCGTACGGGGAACCGCCGGGCCGGAAGCAAGCGTCTCAAGCACCGTCCAGTAGTGCGGAAACGTCTTGCTGACGCAGGCCGGATCAAGGATGGTGACACCGGGCGATGCCAGTCCGACCAGAGCCAAGCTCATCGCCATGCGGTGATCGTCGTAGGTCTTGATGGCGGCCGGCTGGAGCGGGGCCGGGGTAATCGTCAGCCCGTCGGGCCGTTCCTCCACGCCTGCTCCCAGACGACGCAGTTCTCGCGTGAGGTCGGCGATCCGATCGGTTTCCTTGTCCCGGATGTGGGCGACATTCCGGATGGTGGTCGGTCCCTCGGCAAACAGGGCGACAGCCGCCAGTGTCATCACGGTGTCGCTGATTGCATTCATGTCGACATCGATGCCTCGAAGCGATCCGCCGGTCACGGTGACCGCGGGCTCACGGCCCGCCTCGTCGGCCCAGGCCAACTGGCAGCCCATCTGCTCGAGCAGACGGCAGAACTCGAGATCGCCCTGCAGACTCTCGCGGCCGAGCCCGATCAGCTCGACTCTGCCGCCGGTGATTGCCGCAGCGGCGGCAAAATAGCTCGCCGCTGAGGCGTCAGGCTCAATGCTGTAGTCGCAGGCGGTGTATCCAGTTGCCGCGATCATCCAGCGCCGGCTGCCGACCACGTCACAGCGGCCGCCGAAGGCTTCGAGCACCCGTCGGGTGAGGGTGAGGTAAGGGGTGGAAACCAGTCTGCCGGCGAGTTCCAGTTCCAGTCCGTCTGGCATGCAGGGAGCGGCCAGCGCGAGGCCGCTGGCGAACTGGCTGCTGGTATTGCCGGCGATCGTCGCGGCGGCAGCCTTGATGCCGTCTGCCCTGATTTCGACGGGCGGGCATTCTCCGGGGCTGCCGGCTGCTGCCTCGATGCCGAGACTCCGCAGGGCTGCGAGCAGGTCGCCGATGGGTCGCTGCCGCATCCTCGGTGTGCCGTCGAGAACAAACCGACCCCGCCCGAGGCTGCACACGGCGGCCAGAAACCGCATCGTCGTGCCGCTGGCCCGGCAGTCGATCGCCGCGGCGGCTGCCGGAATGTCGCCCGCCGTCCCCGTGACAGTCAGCCGGTGAGCCGGCCAGTCTGCCTCGATCGACACCCCGAGTTGGTCAAGGCCCGCCACCATCACCCGGGTGTCGTCGCTGTCAAGCACGCCTGTCAATCGGCTGGTGCCGCGGGCCAGGGCAGCGCAGATGACTGCCCGGTTGGTGATGCTTTTCGAGCCGGGGGGCCGAACCCGGCCGACGATCGGACGGTCGACGGGGGCAATCGGCAGGGCGGTTGGAAGCGAATCGTGTTTCATGCAGAGGAACGACCGCTGGGGAAAACCGACGGCGAAGACGCTCCTGCGGGGACCCGCCTCCGCGGAGACCTGCCTCCCGGGCGGCGAGGATGACGTCGAGACCTGAAACGATACCCTATCTGGCTGATGCACAAGCCCTCCGCGGCCTCTGCCCGGCGCGGCTGGCAGTCGGAAGCGAACCCGGCAGGAACGCCGGGGACGCCGGGTTTACAGGGCGGCTTGTTGTCCCGCCAGCCGGCGACCGGTCCCACCGCGAGCCGCTGGAGGGACCTCCCTGCCGGCCGATTCCGTGTTTTTCAGAGGCTTGACGATGCTTGAATCGGGTTTTCCGCCACTGCCCGACAGCCTCCGCCCCTATGAGCTTACGGTGCCTCCCCAGGTGCGGTTTGGTCCCGGTCGGATCGCCGAGGTGGGGGAAATTGCCGCTGGTCTCGGCCGGCGGGTCTGGCTGGTGACCGGCGGTGAGAGTTTCGCAGGCTCTGGCGGCCGGGAGCCGCTGCTGGCGGGGATCGCCGCCGCCGGCCTCTCTGCCGAGCAGGTGGCTGGTTCAGCCGGCGAGCCGACGATTGCCCACGTCGCAACAGCCCTCGCCGGGCTGCCGCCGGACCGGGAGGGCGTGGTGGTGGTCGCGGTCGGTGGCGGCGCGACGATCGATCTCGCGAAGGCGTTGGCGGCCTTGGCGACCAATGTCGGCCCCTGCGGGCCCGGCGAGGCCGAAGCGGCGGTGACGGACCGACTCGAGGGTATTGGCCGCGGCCTGCCCATCACCATTGCACCGCTCCCCGTCGTGGCAGTCCCGACCACGGCCGGCACCGGGGCGGAGGCGACGCGAAATGCCGTGATCTCCTGTCCGAGGCGGCGGGTGAAAAAAAGCCTCCGCAGCCCGTTGATGGTGCCGCGAGCGGCAATCATCGACCCCGATCTGGTGCGTTCTTGCAGCCGGGCGACGCTGACCGCCGCCGGCCTCGACTGCCTGACACAACTGATTGAATCGTTCATCTCCCGACGCCGCTGGCCGCTGCCGCAGGCGCTGGTGTTGGAGGCTTTTCCGCGGGCGTTCAGGGCCTTTCCCCGGCTGCTCGCCGATCCGGACGACGCAGAGGCCCGCGGAGCCCTCGCCCACGCGGCATTTATTTCGGGGGTGGCCCTCGGGAACTCCGGCCTCGGGCTGGCCCATGGCGTGGCCGCAGCGTTGGGGAGCGAATGCGGCACCCCGCACGGGCTGGCCTGCGCGGTCATGCTGCCGGTGGCACTGCGGGTCAATCGTGAGGTGGCCACAGCGGAACTGGCCCGGCTCGAAGCGACGCTGGGAGCAACAGAGTCGCCGCCAGCCGCCGCCGCAGCCCGGCTCATCGAGCGGGTGGATGAACTCTGCGAGTTGGCGGAGATTCCCGCCCGGCTTTCGAAACTCGGCCTCCGGCGGGATCGGCTCGTGTGGCTGGCCGAGCACTCCGGTGGCAACAGCATGCGCGGCAATCCCCTGCAGCTCACTGCCGAACAGTTGCACGCAACACTCGAGGCCGTCTACTAAGGTCGGCCCGGCTACTGAGGGCGGCTCGCCTGCCGCCCTGCGCGGCTGCCGGTGCAGACAGCAGCCGATGTTCAATGCGATCCCGGAAACTGGCAGTCCGACCGGGGTTGCCGCCGCCGCCCCCCTGCGGAGGTTCACCTGATCGACCCGCTGTCACCCGGGAGCCTCTCCAAAGAGCACCGCCGCGCCGAGGAGGACAGCGAGGACGGCAACCGCCGTGAGCAGCGCGATCAGCAGCGTGGTGTCTGATCGCGGCCGTCTTCGGGGCGGGTCGACGGACTGGAGGACGATGCCTGCGACCGGTGCGGCAGTCGGCTGATTCGTCGGAGCGGTGAGCGTGAGCGAAAATCCCTCCTGCGGGTCGTCTGAAATCTGACTTGTCTCCGCGATTGATCGCGGGGGGGGCGGCATGAAGAACCGCTGCTCACTCGGAACCGGCGGCGGTGCTGCCGGGCCGGTCGGTGGCGGGGCTGCGTCGTCGCTGCCGGTTTCGGACATCGTGGTCACCGCTTCTTGTCGGGAAATTCCATCACCACGAGGGTGCGGGTGGCCGGATCGTAGGCGTACTCCTGGTAATACGGAAGCATTGGGAGTTGCAGGCCGTCCGGCTTTCCTTTGCCAATGATCTGCTCCATGAACGCCTCGTACCCCTCCGGCAGACTGCCGTGCTGGGCCTGATGCAGACGCATCCGCTGGTCGACCGCCATGATCGCGATCTTGCCAACGCTCGTCCGGTAGGCGTCGGCGGCAACTTCAAGGCCCGTGCCGGTGATCTGCAGCGACGCGGGAACACCACCGGCCGCTTTGGCCGCACTCAGCTCGAGTACGTTCTGGGTCGTCTTGCCGACGGTCTTGCGGGTTTTGGGTTTCGGGTCGGGGGCTGCAGTGTCACCGGGCTGGCAGCCAGTGGCCAGCCCGCAGGCCGCTGTCAGGCAGCAGAGGAGCTGCCGAGGCAGGGTTCTCCAAGCTCCGCAACCTCGACGGGTGTCAGTGCCTCGATGTGTCATGGTTCTCCTCCGGTGGCGGGTTCGCGGCCCGGGCCGCTTGGGCAGCCTCCCCAGCGGGTGCTCCGCAGCAGTGAGCCTACCACCCGCCAGTGCCGCGTTCACCGTCGCTGCCAGATCGTCAATTCGGCCACGGTATGTTGATGCTTCCGGGCCGTCTCCCGGATGACAAACGGCAGGTCCTCTCGGTGCCGAAGCTCAAACCGGTCGCCGATCGCGATCGTCAGGCCGGTGAGGGTGTCGATCGAATCGCCCGCGTCGTCGGTGAAGCCGCCCAGCCAGAACTGCTTGGGCGTGTATTCCTCAAGCCAGGTGTAAGGCGAGGTGATCACCAGATAGCCGCCCGCGCGGATTCGTTCTCCCATCGCCGCGAGGAACAGCCTCGGCTCGTAGAGCCTGTCGATCAGGTTCCCGGCGAAGGCGAGGTCGTAATCGGTCAACGCCGGCGGGAGTGTGCAGGCATCGGCGGTGGCGAAGGTGATGCGACCGGCAATCTCCGTGGCCTTGAGGTCGGCGAGCGAGATGCTGCGGCCGACGGTCAGTGAGCCTTCGGTCGGGACCCGGTAGTTGAGACTGCCGTCGCGCTGCAGCCGGGCGGCCGCCTCGATGAATCCGGTTGAGTAATCGACGGCGTCGACCTGGCTGAACCGCCGGGCCAGTTCAATCGCCGACCGGCCAACGGCACAGCCGACGTCGAGGCAGCGGTCGCGGCTGCCCGGACCGATTGCTTTCATGATCGCTTCGACACAGGCGGCCGGGAAGTTGCGGACCCCAAGTGCCTCCGGCCCGTAGTGAAACTCGAGGTACTGATCGACCAGGCCGCTGGTTTCGTAGAGGGCGGCCCCCGGGGTTTGGGCGGCGGACGAGGTCATGAAGAATTCCTTGTCGAGTGATTCGTATTGAACCGAGCCCACCTGACTGATCAGTCGCCATTTACCCGGCTGGCATTGGCCAGCCCGGTGACGAGCCGCTCGGGCAGCGGTGCGGTCGCCCCCAGCAGGCTGCCGACCACGCTGCCGCGGTGACACGAGTCGCCGCCGCACTGGGCATTGGAACAGATTCCGTCAGCGGGGCGGCCGGCGTGGCGGTAGGCCAGGAACAGGGCTGCGGGAAAGGCATCGGGAATGTAGCAGGCCGAAGAGAGGATGCCGCCGATGACGATGCGGTCGGGGGCAGCCTCCCACTTCTTGAGCTTGGCCGCCGAGATCCAGGCCGGCGCCTCGTCGAGGATTGTTTCCCGCAGGTCGGCCCCGCGGCTGACCGCCGCGAGAATCCGCACCACCACGTCTGCAGCGGCCAGCACGTCGGTATCTTTGTGGGTGAGGGCCACATGGGTCTGGACAATTTCCCGCAATTCGGGATGCCGGGGGCCGAGGGCGGCGACGAGAGCCGGCACCTGCACCAGCCCGCCGATGTGAATGTCACGGACACCGCAGTTGATCGGCTTGCGGCCCGAGGCGTAGTTGGTGAAGAAGTGCCGGTGGTACTCCTCGGCATAGGTGTCACGGT
>CAZIQV010000087.1:0-5551 GCA_964541275.1 uncultured Chitinophagaceae bacterium
AGCAGCATCTCCATCGTGCCCCGCTCGAGCTGCCCCGAAACGGCGTCGCTGCCGCGGGTGACGCCCCAGACCGTCGCCGCCAGCACGACCACGGGGTCGACAAACGCCAAGGCGACGCGGCCGACATGGGTCGCCACCTCCGCGAAGGGCACGCCCGAAAGCTTCTGCCAATCGTCGGGGATCGCCCGCAGCAGAATGTCCTGGAAGGCGTTCATTTCGATCTGCGCCGAAAGTCCGAGATAGATCCAGGGAAAGGCCGCCCAGAGCAAGGCGAAGGCAAGCCCGAGGAGAGCCTGGTCGCCCCAGGTCTTTTTCCAGATGGCACTGCTCCACATCGGCGACACCTCAGGCGGGCTGCAGGGGGGTCGAGGCGAGCGTCCGCTGCGGACCGGAGCGGTCGCCGCCGGCCGATTCGCGGTGGTAGTGGTCGTAGATTGAGGCGAGCCCAACCGGCTCGATCCGCAGTTCGCTCAGCGGCAACCCCGCCAGCCAGCCGAGGAGGTCGGTCAGCGAGTCGGCGACGTCGAGGGTGACCAGGTCACCGGTCGCGGCAGTCAGCACCACCCTGTCGGCAAGGTCGGCCGGCAATTCACCGAGCGGACCGGCCAGCCGGGCTGTGATCCGGTGCCGTCGGCGGAGATGGGCGATCGACTGCTCATGAACAAGCCGGCCTGCCCGGAGGATCACGACGCGGTCGCAGGTCTCTTCAATTTCCGAGAGTACGTGCGACGAGAACAGCACCGTTCGGCCCGCCTGCCGGGCCTCTCGGACCAAGTCGAGCACCTCGGCGCGGGCGGTCGGGTCGAGATTGGCGGTCGGCTCGTCGAGAATCAGTAGCGGGCAGTCGATCGCCAGCACCATCGCCAAGGCGAGTTTCTGCCGTATGCCGGTGCTCATCCGCGCTACCTGGCGGCGGCAGTCGAGCAGCAGCCGGTCGGCCACGTTGGCCGCTCGCTCTCGGCAGTAGTCTCGCCGGAGCCCAGCGAAGAAGTCGAGCACCTGATGGCCCCGCATTCTCCGGAAAAGCCGGGCCTCGCCGGGCAGATAGGCGGTGTTGCGGCGGACAGCAACCGAATCGCGGCAGCAGTCGAGCCCGGCAACGGCCGCCGACCCCGAGGTCGGCTGAATGAACCCCAGCAGCAGCCTGAGAAGCGTGGTCTTGCCGGCCCCGTTGGGGCCGAGCAGCCCGAAGATCTCGCCGCCCGGCACGCTCAGCGAACAGTCGGTCAGGGCCGGGAATGCTCCGTAGCGTTTTGACAGGTTGTCACAGGTGACGAGCATCGCACGCGAGAGAGTCGAAGGCCGGACGGTCGGACAGGGTGCCGCGGGGAGCGTTACCCCAGCAGATGATAGCCGGCCAGAGCAAAGCCGATCACCGCGACGAGGCGGCGGACCGCCCGCGGGGGGCAGCGACGGGCCAGCCGGCCGCCCGCGAGACCGCCGGCCACCGCCGCTCCGGCCATCACCCCGGCCTCGGTCCAGGCGACGTCGCTCCGGCCGCAGAGGCTGCCCACAGTGAAGACGCCTGCCGCGGTCGCATTGATCGCCATGGCCAGCAGGTTTTTCACGGCGTTGAGTTGGTGGATGTCGCCGAGGCCGAGACTGCCGACCGCCGCGAGCATCAAGATGCCGATGCCGGCGCCGAAATAGCCGCCGTAGACCCCGATGGCGAACTGCAGGCCGGCTGCCAGCAGCAGGCCGCCCATCGTCGGCCCCGGCCGCGGCATTGCCGCAGGGGACTGCCGCCGGCCCAGCCATGACGAGAGCCGGGGCTGAATCGCAAACAGCACCGCCGCCAGCAGGATCAGCCAGGGCACGATCTGCTCGAACAACGCCGGCGGCAGGATCAGCAGCAGGCCGGTGCCGACCAGACTTCCGGCGAGACTCGGTAGCAGCAGCCAGGCTGCCCACCGGGGCTGATTCCGCCGCTCGTGCCGATACTCCCAGGCGGCTGCCACCGCACCGGGCCAGAGGCCGACCGTACTGGTCGCATTGGCGATGACGAGTCGCGCCGGGCTGGCCGGCAGGATCGCAGCGAGGGCCGGAAAGGTGAGGATTGTGCCGCCGCCGGCGATCGAATTGATCGCTGAGGCGACGGCTGTGACCGCCGCCAGAAACAGGAAACGCAGCAGCGTCTGGCTCGCCTGGGTGTCGGCAAGGGCCGCAGCGAGTTGTTCCATCTGGCGGGGTCCTGGGGCCGGTTGCGATTCTTGCGGGCTGTTGGCAGTTCAGTCTGAAAGGCCTCGGGACAACGCCGAGTCGGCCTCGGCGGTTGTCACAGATCGCGTTTCGACCCTGACGACTCGTCATCCGCCGCCGGCAGTCGGCCGCAGTCGATCAGCGTGTACCCGGCCCAGAAAAACGGATGGGTGGCGTCTGCCGGAATCTCCTCGCCGGCGAGCTGGAGCCTCGGCTCAAGCAGAAAGTCGGGCTGTTCGGCTGTTACCACATCGACCGCTCGCCGCCAGCTCACGGCGGCTGGTGGCGGCTGGCCTCCGGGCCCCGACTGCTGCTGGTCGCGCAGGAATTCGCTGCCGAGTTCGACCGCCAGGCGGCCCCCGACGTTCCACCGGCTCAACACCGCAGTCTCGGCTCCGGCGGCAGCGAGATCCATTGCTGCTTGAAACATCTCGGCTCCGTCCGACCCTGCCTGCGGCTGGCTGGAGGTGGCGGTGAACGGTGTCGAGAGTCCCGTCAGGAGCACGCGGCGGGCAGCCTTCGGCGGAGGCAGCAGCCAGTCGGAAAACGCCATGCCGGGCCGGCCCGCGACCGCGGCCACCAGCGGCCGGCCGCTGCTCCCGGGGGCCGTCGAAAGATCGTCGAACACCGCGATGGTGTCGCCGAGAGACGCCGCCAGCGGCACGGGGATTCTCGCCGCCGTCGGGCTGAGGCAGATCGCATCGCCGACCGCCGTGGCAAACCGCTTCAGCGACGCCGCCGCCCGCTCGGGTGGATCGCCCCGGCGTGCCTGACTGTGGTACACCGCGACCAGCGGTCGCTCCGGGGCTGGTCGCCGCGGGCCGACAGCCAGACTTCGCGTGGGGCAGTACCGAAGCTGGCAGACCTCCCGGAGCCGCACCGGTTCGGCCCCGGGTCCCCCGGCGGCCGGCCCAACCGGCAGGAGTTCAAAGGGCAGGTACCAGAGCGGCCCGTCGGGGACGATCACAATCTCGTCAAACTCGTCGTGCCTGGCCAACGAAACACCGGAGCCTGCGAAGAGGAGGTCGCCGAGCAGAGCAACCTCGTCCTGCCAGCCGCCGGCGGCGAGCCGGTCGCTGGCAACCGGCCGAAGCGGATGAAACAGGCAAAGCGACTTGGCCAGGGCCGCGATCGCCTTGCGAACGGCCGCCGGCTGCTTGACCCGCCAAACCGCCGACTGCTTGCCTGCCTCGAGGCAGCCGTGGAGGCCGGAATCGGTCCAGACGAACGAGAGCAGCCGCTGCCGGGGGGTCAGGCGATCGCGAATGTCTGCGGTGGGCAACAGCGGAGGAAAGTCGAGCGGAACCGGGTCGCGGCCGGCGGCGACAAAGTCGATCTGCTGCCGCAACTCGCCGCTGACCGCGGCGTAACGTTTCCACTGCTCGGGGTCTCCGGGCAGGCTCGGTTCGACCCCGGGCTGCGGCGGGCCCTTGGCGGCCTCGAGGCGGCGGCGAAGCTGTCCGCTTAGCTGCTCGGTCTCGGTAAGCAGGTCCGCCACCGCAGGATGCCGTTGCAGCAGTTTCGACCGCTGCTCGGCACTCGTTTCGGCGATCGGCGGCAGAGCGAGGAGCCGGAGCACCGCGTCCTGCCGTCCGCCAAGCCCGCGCCGAGCCAGCCAGCGGCTGCGGAGGGCGGCCTCGACCGCGTCGAGCCAGGCTTCGTCCCCGCGGCTGTTGGTCACCGAGATGTTCCACGCTGCCCAGAGCCGGGCGGCGAAGGCGGCAGTCCGTTCCGTCGACATCACGGCGAGGGCCTCAAGTGGATCGGTCTGGACCAGCCGGGGTTCGGGATCGGCGAGCAATTCCTCGAAGAGCTGGTCGATCTCCCGGTCCGAGAAGCC
Organism: uncultured Chitinophagaceae bacterium; assembly: GCA_964541275.1. Taxonomy (GTDB): domain Bacteria; phylum Planctomycetota; class Planctomycetia; order Pirellulales; family UBA1268; genus UBA1268. The sequence goes on from CAZIQV010000087.1 coordinate 4,040, forward strand.
GGACTGGCCAGCAGCTACCGCTTCGGTCAAGAGCTGTGTCTGGAACAGCCGCGGCGACCGGCCGCGGGCCAGGGCGATGGCCCGCGACAGGTCGTTGTCGCCCGCCTGCCGGTTGCCGGCGGCGTAGGCGATCAACGCCGAGGCATAGGCGGCCCGGCTGCCGCACCAGCCCCGGCCGAGATCGCCCTGGAGCAGCCGCCGGTCGATCTCGGAAATCAGCCGGGCGGCCTGCAGCCGCTCGCCGGCAGCTGCAGCAGCAACTGCAAGCTGGAGTCTCAGCCGGGCCGCGAGACTCGGCAGCCCGTCGTCGGCCCAGGCCGCCGCGGCCGCGACCGTCGGCGGTAGATTCTTGCCCGCGGCGAGCTGGGCCGCGATCGCCCAGCGAAAGCTCTCTTCGAGGCAGCGGGCATCGGCCTGGGCGGCTGCGGAAAAGGCGGCTGCCTCGCAGCGTTGGGCGGCCTCCTGCAGGCGGCCGGCAGCGAGTTCGATCCGCCCGCTGACCAGCAACGCCCAGGGGGTTAGCGGATGGTCGAACTGCCCCTCGAGCAAGAGACCGCGGCTGAGCAATGGCTGGGCCTGTTCAGGACGGCCCTGCGACCAGAAGGCGATGCCGAGGCAGACGTCAATCCACGACTGCGAGTAATGGTTCGGCGGGGCGGGACGCCGCTGCAGCCAGACGGCCGCCGCCTCGACCGCAGGACCGTTCTGCGCGAGGGGCCCGAGCAACGTGGCCCGCCGGTACAGGCTGATTGCCAGCGACCGCATGATCTCCTGCGGCCTTAGCGGGTAGTCGACCGGGGCGGCGAGCACGCCGCCGTTTTGCATGACGCCGCGGGGGTCGGCAGTTCCAATCCGGATCGACACTTTTTTCGGCAGCCCTGCCGGCAGGAGCGGCCGCGGCGGAGCGGCCCACAGCTGCTCGGTTCCCCGCCGGGGCTGCAGCGGCCGATCTGGAAACCGGATGTCGAGCAGCCAGTCGCCCAGGGAGACCGTCTTGAGGATCGCCTGCTCATAGCTGGCCACGGCGTCCCGAAATTGTCCGAGTTCATACTGACATTCGCCGAGCATTGCGGCGGCGGCGGCGGAATCGATCCAGCGGCTGGTGCCGAATCGAATCGCTCCCTCAAATTCAGCCCGCGCCAACTCCGCTGCCTCGGTGAGGTTGCCCCGCGCCAGCGCGACCTCGGCGAGGTCATACGCTCGACCCGGCACCGTCCGACCGCCCGGCGCAGCGAGACCGCCGAGCTGTCCGCTAGCGGCAGCCGGCAGCAGCACGATCAGCAGCGGCACCAGCGCGATGTGATAGGCAGGTCGGAACACGGCTGGCGGCCTCGCTTCAGAGCACACCCGGCCGACCCTGTGCGGCCCGGCCAGATCTCCTTCAGACGATACTCCCACCAAGGCCATGGGAGCAAAGCGGCAGGTTGCGGGTGGCAAACGGCATTGCCGCCAACGGTCCCTGCCCGCCACCGCGGCCGAACGATCGTCCCCCGCGGCAATCGCCAAAACCGC
>CAZIQV010000087.1:5651-7445 GCA_964541275.1 uncultured Chitinophagaceae bacterium
CGCCGGAGACACGCGAGGCCTGGAGCGATTCTGCCGAAAAAACGAATTGCTCAAAGTTTGCCGATCGTTCTCGCCGATACCACCCAACAACGTCCTCGGAGAGCACTCCCATGCACTGCGTCACCGCAAACATGCCAGCCTTTTCCCCGCTTTTTCGCAGCAGTTTGGTGCTTCTTGCTGTCGCTGGGGCAATCTCCCTGACCGGCTGCCAGGCCGACATCGGCGGCCAGACGCTCCCCAGCGGGTATTACCTGCAGGACGACATCCAGTACTTCCCGGCCGGCCCTGAATTCAAGCTTTCAAAGGAAGCCGCCGCTCAGAAGGAATACCGCGCCGAGCAGGCGGTGGATGACCCTGCTTGCAGAAACTGCCGCTAGCAGGCTGGTGAAACGTTTGCCGCCGCCGGATGCGGCAGATTGGCACCCCGGGAAATTCCGCGGCGTTTGGTGTGTTCGCGAGGGCGGATGACCGCTTTGCTGCGTTCGCAGGCCAGCGCCGAGCGCTGCCCAGGGTCGCGAGATTTCGCCGGGGACGCCCACCAAGAATTGTGCTGGCGTCTGCCCGCCGACCGGCTGCACCAGCCGAGAACGCCGGTCGGTTTCGGGCGGCCAGCCGAGTCGGTCGGTGGAGGGGCGGGAAGTGCCTGCCCTGATCTGGCGCCGATTTCCCAAAACGCTCACAGCGTCAGCGGCCGCTGAGCCGGGCCGTTCAGGCTGCCGGTCGCTTCAACTCCGGCGGTCTCCCGCCGGTTGCACGATGCCAAGCCGCCGCTGACAGCCCCTTGCAGTTTTCTCATGGTTCTGTATTATTGGTGGGGAATCAGCCCAAAAACGCTCCAAATACAAAATTTTTGTGGGATTTAAGCCATTCAAGGGTAATGTGAATGGTGGTTTTCGGCTCGCAACGATATTTCGGCGGTGCTGGCCGTCGGGATCGAGATGATCGCCGACTGCGGCGGAATCCTCGGCTTATGAGCGGCAATGGCAGTGGCGACCGACTTGCTGATCGGAGAGTTTCCGCGAACGCTCGACGAGCGATATCGGGTCGGCCTGCCGGCGGAACTTTTCGAACCGCTGACTGCGGCTGGACAGGAACTCGTGCTCGCCAAGGAGCGGCAAGGCTGCCTCTCCCTCTGGAATGCGGCGACCTGGAAGCCGCGACTCGACGCTGCAGTCGATGTGCTGCGCAGCAAGCTTGTTGCCGGTCGGCTCGGCGAGCGGATCGATCAGGTTCAGGAACTCGGCAGGCTCCTTTCGACCCGGCAGCGGGTGATTGGTCTTGCTGGCCGGGGCCGGCTGGTTGTCCCCGAGGGATTTCGCGAGTTTCTCGGCGTCGATCCTGGCGGCGAACTGTTGGTTGTGGGGGCTGCTGTCTGTGCGGAACTCTGGAACCCGACTGCCTGGAGCGAATTCATCACAGCGGAGATGCCGGCCTTCCGGCAGCGTATCGACGAATTGACGGCCTGAGACGACGACCGCGTCGTGCGGAATTCGAATCGGGTCGATCAGCCTTGGCCATGCCCGGATGAGAGGGACGGGTTGACCTGCCTCGGAGCTATCCGGCAGGCACGCGATACAGCCACGGAACGGGCCCCGATCAGCACGGATGCTGCCGAGGGACCTCCTCCGGGCATGGCCTTCTTGTTTCACGGAAAGCTCGGGCGTCGTGCCCGACTTTCCTGGGGGCGGATCGATGGAAAGCCAAGGTTTCCATCAATCCGCTAGTGCTCATTGGCGGCATCCTGCCGCCGGGTGGCAGTGGGTGTTGGCGGGAGGGCGGCCGCAGGCAACATGC
>CAZIQV010000088.1:0-7419 GCA_964541275.1 uncultured Chitinophagaceae bacterium
GTGACTACGCCGGGCTGGTCACCCAGACCGAACTCCCGATTGACGCCGCCGGCCAGCTGCAACTGCCAACGCTTCAGCCCTGGGGTGTTGTCGTGTTCACGCCGGCTCCCTGATCCAGCAGCACCCGTCCGGTGGCGGGTCGCGGTTCGTGCATGGGGCAGCAAGCGAGTCTCCTAGCCGACCACAGCGTCCGGATTCAGCAGCCGACGAGCCTGCGGGAACCTGTTTTCCTCGCGCGCATTCGTCGGTTACGCTCACGGTGTGCGGGGTCGATGGCAACTGCCAGCCCCCGAGCGACCGAATCGCTGGCCCGGTTCTCGTCAGCCGGGCCCGCTCGGTGGCAGAAGCCGAGGCGTCCAGGCATGCCGAAACGCCATACCGGCGGACCAGCCGATGAGGATTGCGATGCGGAACAAGCCGGCCTGGGTTGCGATCTGCTGCTGGAGCTGCACTGCTGCCGGGGCCGCCGGGCCCGACTTCGTCCGGGACATTCGCCCGCTGCTGGAAAAGCACTGCTACGCCTGCCATGCGGGCGAGCAGGCCAAGAGCGGCCTGCGGCTTGATCTCAAGGCGGCGGCCTTCAAGGGTGGCGATGGCTGGGGGCCGGCGATCGTGGCCGGCGACGCCGACGAGAGTCCGCTCGTGCAGTTTGCCCGGGGCGACGATCCTGACCTGCGGATGCCGCCCCAGGACACCGCCGTGCCGCCGCTTTCCGAGCATGAAGTGACACTGTTCGCCGCGTGGGTCAACGCTGGCGCCGCCTGGCCCGATGGAATCGATACGGCGACCGTCGTCGACAAGACCGACCACTGGGCATACAAGCCTGTTCAGCGGCCGGCTGTGCCCGCGGTCGTTGATACTGCCTGGCCCCACAACGACATCGACCGATTTATTCTGGCCCGCCTCGAGGCCGAGGGCCTGCAGCCAGCGCCACCAGCCGACCGCCGGGCCTGGCTCCGCCGGGCCACGTTCGATCTCACGGGATTGCCGCCGACGCCTGAGGAGGTCGAGCACTTCGTCGCCGACCCCTCGCCCGGATCGCATGCGCGGGTCATCGAACGGCTGCTGGCATCGCCCCGCTACGGTGAGCGGTATGCGCAGCACTGGCTTGACGTCGTCCGCTATGCCGACACCCATGGCTACGAGGTCAACACCGAGCGGCCCAACGCCTGGCCTTACCGAGACTATTGTGTGGCGGCGTTCAATGCCGACCTGCCCTACGATCAATTCATTCGCGAGCAGATCGCCGGGGCCGAAGCAGGCAAGGAGGCATCGACCGGGTTTCTGGTGACAGCAGCGGTGCTGCTGCCGGGGCAGATTGGAAAGGATGAAGCCTCGAAGCGGGCAGCCCGGCAGGATGCGCTGAACGACATCGTCGTCAATACGTCTGATACGGTTCTCGGCCTCACCGTCGGCTGCGCCCGCTGCCACGATCACAAGTTCGATCCGATCACTGCCCGCGACTACTACTCCCTGCAGGCCTTCTTCGCCGGCGTCGAATACGGCGAGCGGGTCCTGAAGACACCCGAGGCCGTTGCGCTCCGAGAAGACCTTGCGATTGCGCGGAAACGGGTCACCGAAATCGACCGCGAGCGACTCCGCTACCAGCCGCTTGCCCGCGCCGGCCACACCCGGCCAGCGATCACGCCGCAGCAGAACATCGACCGAATCGCACCGGTCACAGCCCGGCGGCTGCGGTTCACAATCCTCGACACGAATGCCCTCGAGCCCTGCCTCGATGAACTTGAAGTCTTCGACGCCTCCGGCCGGAACGTCGCCCTCGCTGCCGCGGGGACGAAGCCATATTCCGCAGGCAACATCGTCACCCCGGGCCGGCATGAACTCGCGCACATCAACGATGGCCGGCATGGCAACGGCCGCAGTTGGCTTGCCGCCAGCCGGCGGGGTGGCTGGGTGATGCTCGAGTTCCCGGAGTCCGTCACGATCGACATGATCAGCTGGGGCCGCGACCGGACCGGAAAGTTCAAGGATCGCACCCCGACGGCCTACCGCATCGAGGTGTCGGCCGGCACTGACGAGAATGATGCTTGGACGCTCGTAGCCGATGCAACCGACCGGCTCCCCTTCGGCACGAAGGACGACGACCCGCTTGCCGGCCTTTCTCCCGAAGATCGCACAAAGGTCGAGGCCCTCGAGAAGGAACTCGAGAAGGAGAAAAAGTCGCTCCAGGACCGCATGAAGGCTGCGAACCGTGGCACGCTGGTGTTTGCCGGCAGCTTCAAGAAGCCACATCCCGTCCATCTCCTCAACCGGGGCGACGCCGAGCAGCCGAAGGAGCAGGTAACGCCAGAGTCGATCGCCGCGTTTGCCGGCGTGGTGCCACCGGTCAGCTTGCCCAACGACGCCCCGGAGGCCGACCGCCGCCAGGCCCTCGCCGCCTGGCTGACCGACCCCGCACACCCACTCCCGGCGCGGGTGATGGTGAATCGGATCTGGCAGTGGCACTTTGGCACGGGTCTGGTCGACTCGCCCAATGACTTTGGCCGCAACGGCTCGCGGCCCTCGCATCCCGAACTGCTCGATTGGCTGGCCACGGAGTTTGTGGCCAGCGGCTGGTCGGTCAAGCAGATGCACCGGCTGATCATGGGCTCGGCGACGTATCAGCAGGCAAACACAGGCAACCCTGCAGGACTTGTACGCGACGCCGGCTGTCGGCTGTTGTGGCGGTTTCCGCCCCGGCGGCTTGAGGCAGAGGCGATCCGCGACACGATGCTCGCGGTCAGTGGCCGGCTCAACCTCACGATGGGCGGCAGGGGCTTCGATCTCTTCAAGTCTCGCGGCGGCCTCTCCGGGTTTACCCCGATCGAATCGTTCGCCGCCGCCGGCCGGCGGCGGATGATCTATGCCCACAAGGTGCGGATGGAGCGGGATGCCGTCTTCGGTGCGTTCGACTGTCCCGATGCCGGCCAGTCGATGGCCCGCCGCCGGCAGTCGACCACACCGATCCAGGCGCTCAATCTCTTCAACAGCCCGTTCACATTTGCGGAATCACGGGCCTTCGCGGCCCGCATCGAGGCGGAGGCGGGGCAGAAGTCTGCAGCTACGACCACCAGCGATTCGGTGCGTTGGCAGATCGACCGGGCCTTCGAACTGGCTTTGTCTCGGTCGCCCGCTGCTGTCGAGGTGACCGCTGCGGAGACGGTGGTCCGCGAACATGGGCTCGCCACACTCTGCCGCGTGATCTTCAACAGCAATGAGTTTGTGTTTGTGCCGTGATTCAGCGGTACCCAGGAACCTCTTGATGACGCCACCAAACCACATCTCCTTGGCCGGCCGGCGGCTGCTCGACCGCCGTAGCTTTCTGGGCAACTCCGCCTCGGCGCTCGGCTCGATCGCGGTCGCCAGCCTGTTGGCGAATGACAACCTGCTTGCTGCCGGTGAACCGATCCGCCCGCTGATCGATCCGGCCCACCCTTATGCCCCGCGACCGCCGCACTTCGCGGCCAAGGCCAAAAACGTGCTGGTCATCTTCTGCGCCGGTGCGGTGAGCCAGCTTGAGACCTGGGACTGGAAGCCCGACCTTGTGAAGTGGGACGACAAGCCACTTCCGGGCGGACCTGCTGTGACGTTCCAGGGTCCTGCCGGCAACCTGGCTCGGCCGCAGTATGCGTTCAAGCCGCGCGGCCAGACCGGGAAAATGGTGTCGGACATGATCCCGCATCTTGCGGAACTCACCGACGACATCGCGTTTGTGCACTCGCTCACGAGCAAGACCAACACCCACGGCCCGGCCGAGAACTTTCTCTCGACAGGTTCGATCTTCGACGGCTTCCCGAGCGTCGGCGCCTGGGTGACCTACGCGCTCGGCAGCGAAAACCAGGACCTGCCCGCCTTCGTCTCGATCCTCGACCCGCGGGGCATTCCACAGGCCAGCAGCAACAACTGGAACCCCGGCTTTCTGCCAGCCGAGTTTCAGGGGACGACACTCAGCGCAAAGGACCCGGTGCGGCATCTGGCACCGTCGGGAGGGGTCAGCCCCGAAGCCGACCACGCGGCCCGTGAGCTGCTGGCAAGCCTGAACGAGCAGCACCTCGCCCGGCACCCGGAGGACAGCTCGCTGACCGCCCGGATCGCCAGCTACGAACTGGCCGCCCGGATGCAGCTCTCGATGCCCGCGCTCAACGACCTCTCAACCGAGTCGGCCGCCACGCTCAAAGCTTACGGGGCCGACGACACGGTGAATCCGACCAAGGCAGCCTTCGCCCGCAACTGCATCCTCGCCCGGCGGCTCATCGAGCAGGGCGTGCGATTCGTCCAGCTGTTCAACGGCGCCTACGCCAGCGGCGGAGCCCTCAACTGGGATGGCCACACCAAGCTCAAGGAGCAGTACGACGTCCATTCGGCGATTCTCGACCAGCCGGCGGCGGCCCTGATCAAGGATCTCAAGCAGCGGGGCCTGCTCGACGACACGCTCGTCGTCTGGTGCACCGAGTTTGGCCGGATGCCCTTCTTTCAGAAGGGGGCCAAGGGGCGTGATCACAATCCCGACGGCTTCACCTGCTGGATGACGGGGGCAGGCGTGAAGCCGGGCGTGAGCCACGGAGCCACCGATGATCTCGGCGTGAAGGCCGTGGAAAACCCCCTTTCACTCTACGACTTCAACGCCACGATCCTCCACCTCCTCGGCCTCGATCACACCCGCCTTTCATTCCGTCACAACGGGTTTGAACGCCGGCTCACCGACGTCCACGGCAGGGTGATCGGCGAAATTCTGGCCTGACCACCCTTGGCTACCGCTCCCAGAAACCTGCTTGTCCGCAGGTTCAATAGCGGCCAATCAGCACGCGGTCGTTGTCGCTGTCGGCGACGACCAGCCGGCCGTCGGGGGCGATGCGGGCGCCGTGCGGCCGCCGGAGTTGCGTGGCTTTCCAGTCATCCCCGACCGTGACACCGGCCCGCGGCGGCATGCCGGCAATCAGGTTGATCTCTCCCGTCTCGGGATCGTACCGCCGGACGCAGTGATTCTCAGTATCGACGATGAGTACCCGCTGCTGCCGGTCCATGCAGACATACTTGGGACCAGACAGCCGGGCGTCGGTCCCTGCACCGCCGTCACCGCCATACCCGGCCTGGCCCGAGGCGTTGACTACCGTCCGCAACCGGCCGTCGCGGATCGCCACCAGCGCATTGCCCTCGCGGAGCACGAGGTAGACGGTGCCGTCCTCGGCCTCGCAGACCGCCCGCGGCCCGGCCAGCGGCGTTTCAACGGCCTTGGCGCCGTCAATCGGGCGGCCCTTCGTCCCGTTGCCGGCCAGCGTGGCGACCGTGCCGGCGACGAGGTCGATCATCCGCAGGCGGTGGTTGCGGATGTCGGCGATCAGCAACCGCTTGCCGTCGGGCGAGAGCGAGCCACAGTAGGGCTGATTGAACCGCGCTTCGGCAGCGGGTCCACCGTCGCCGGAAAACCCCGGGGTCCCGGTTCCAGCCACGGTCTCGACGCGACCGGCCTGCGGATCAAATGTTTTGATCTGGTGATTGAAGGTATCGGCCAGATAGATCGTGCCGGAGGCCGCGATGGCCAGATCGTGCATGCCGTTGAAGCGAACATCACCAGCGGCGGCAGCTGCCGCCTTGGCCGGGGGAGTCTTGCTGCCGGTCTGCCGAAAGACCCCGGCGACAAACTCGACCGCCGGCCTGGCGGCCCCGGAAGCGAGAGGTTTGGGCAGCCGGAAGACCCGGTTGCCGCGGGTGAACTCGACGCCGTAGAGCGAGCCCCCGGCGTCAAAGTCGACAGCGAATGGTTCATTGACGATCGCTGCGGAGGGTTGCGGGGCAAGCCGGCCCTGGGGGCCGCCGACCAGCACTTCGACTGCCGCGGTCGGAACCGCGACCGAGAGCACGGCGGCCAAGACGATCAAACGGGCAGTCGCGACCATATTTTTCATCCTGCAACAGGCGAGCACGCTGGCAATCCAAAAGTCAGCCCCCGAATCCGGCGGCACCGCCCCGGAGCATAGCGGAGATGCGGGTTGGAAAGCTGACAAAGCTGTGGTCGAGGTCGGAAAATCTGAATGCTGCCACAGGTTGTCGGCGGTATTCTACACAACTTCGGGTTGGTAGCAGGGCGGTCGGACTAGTCCGATGTCGGTCGTGCCGCAACCCCTTTCCCCTTCCAGAGCAGCCACATGCCCAGTCCCCAAGCTGATCGTCCCGGCGTTTTGATCGTCGTCGGTGATGCCACTGAGACGGTCGACACCCTCTACCCCCTCTACCGACTGCAGGAGGCCGGGTTTCGTCCCGTCGTTATCGCGCCGGAAAAACGGACCTATCAGATGGTCCTTCACGAAGTCCGGCCCGGCTGGACGATCACTCGGGAATGGGAGGGCTACCAGATCACGGCAGATCACGCCTTTGCCGAGATCGACCCGGCGGAGTACCTCGGCATCTTCTTCAGCGGCGGCCGGGCCCCGGAATACATCCGCTATGACGAGGACCTTGTCCGGATCACCCGCCACTTCTTTGCGGAGAACAAGCCGGTCGCCAGCGTTTGCCACGGGGTCGAAATTCCGGCCTACGCCGGCTGCGTGCAGGGCCGCAGGATGGCGACGGTGCCCAAGTGCCGATTCGACCTCGAGGTTGCCGGCGGCACTTTCGTCGATGCCCCCTGCGTCATCGACGGCAATCTCGTCAGTGGCCGTACGTTTCATGATCACGGGCACTACGTCGGCCCTTGGATCCGCCTGCTTGAGGCCGCGGCCCCGAGCCCCTCGGTCTCTGCGGCCTCGGCAAGTCGCTGACGACGGGCCCTCAGCCTCGAACGAGTTGATCCCCGGCAGCCGCCTGCTCTTCGGCCCGCAACTGGTCCAGCGGTTCGATGATCTCGTCGAGCCGCTCGTTGAAGAGGTCGCCGATCAGCAGATCGGTGACGTGACCCCGCAGATGGGGAAACCGCTTGACGAACTTCCCGAAATTAAATCCGTCGTAAAACTCGAGCACCAGCCGCCGCATCCGCTCCATGCCGCGGACGTAGTCTTCACTCCACGCCCCGAGCTTGGCCGCAGAGGTGTCCCCAGCCGCGAGGGCGGCGGCCACCGCATCGCCAGCCAACTCGCCGCTTTTCAGTGCCAACAGGATGCCCGAGGAATACAGCGGGTCGAGGAAGCCAAAGGCGTCGCCCACCAGCACCCAGCCGTCGCCCGAGACATCGCGGGAGCGGTAGGAATACTCTTTGGCCACCCGCACCGGCTCAATCCGGGTCGCCTCGGCCAGTCGCGGCGTCAGGCCGGGGCAGCGGGCGATCTCGGCGGCATAGACGCTCTCCGGATCCTTCGCCTCGCGATCCTTGAAGAGGTAGTCGTAGCCGGCCACCACGCCGATGCTGACCACGTCGTCCTGCAGCGGGATGTACCAGAACCAGCCCTGCTTCTGATCAAGCTGCATGACGATGGTGGCGCCCTC
>CAZIQV010000089.1:0-1134 GCA_964541275.1 uncultured Chitinophagaceae bacterium
CCCGCTTCCGGCGTCCCGCCACCAGAGTTCCGCGCCCTGGCCCTGCGCAAGCCGCAGGTGGGCATCGGCGAGGATCGCGAGGAGATCGCGGTGGAGTCCCGGCTCACCGGCGATCCCGGCGATCAGCCGGTAGCCGGCGCCGACGAGGTAGTCGCCGATGTTGATCGCTGCCGGGACGCCGACTGCCGCATGCACGGTCGGCCGTCCGTATCGCACGCTGTCGTCATCTTCGATGTCGTCATGGACCAGCGAGGCCTTGTGAAAAACCTCGATTGCCACCGCAACCGCCCGGGCCGCGTCGCGGTCAACGCCCGCAGCAGCCTGGCTGCCGGAATCTGCCAGGTCTCCGCGAACGGCGTCGTAGGCCGCCAAGGTGATGAAGGGACGGAGAAACTTGCCGCCGGAAGTCAGAAATGTCCCCGCCTGCTCGGCGGTCACCTGCAGCGAGTCGGTCGCCAACCCGGCATCCGGCCGACCGCGGGAGACCGCCGTCCCGAAACCGGTGCCGAGGCCGTGCTCTGCTGCCAGCCGGCAAACTGCTTCGGGCTGGAAGAGATCGGCGGCCTCGCGGAGCAGTGGCAGGTAATCGGCAACCGGCCCGGCAGCGCCACCGGCAACGCCGAGCAGTCCAAGAATCCAATCGGCGTCGATACCGGCAGATTCTAGGGCCGCACCGCAGGAACCGGTGTCCGCGGCAGCCCGGGCGGCGGGCGTCGTCGCTTCGCAGTAGGGGACTGCCGCCACCGGCAACGAAAAGGCCGGCAGCATCGCAAAAGCTTTTTCCAGATCGGCCAGTTTGGCTACACCGAGAACACCCTGATACTGCCCCGTGAGCAGGCCGCCAATCGCCGGCACCGCCTCCCGGTTTGTGCCGACGACCCACCCGTTGTCGTGGGCAGCCGCCCAGATTGTCCCAATGCCGCAGCCTGGCCCACAGACCGCCGGTGTTTGGGGGTTGCCTGGAGAATTCGCCCGCGGACAATCTGGCAGCAGCAGCAGCCGACGGCCTGGCGTCGTTCCGGCGAGTCGATCCCGCCAAAATTCCGAAAGGACCGCCACCATCGTCCAGCCGACGAAGGCGGGGGAAGCTTGGCACCGGGAAACGAGCTTTTCAGCCTCCCGCCGCAATCCGGC
>CAZIQV010000089.1:1234-7369 GCA_964541275.1 uncultured Chitinophagaceae bacterium
GGTCAAAAGTTCGGTTGCCGGTGAGTTTTTCGGTCGGGCAGCTTGGGCGACATGACGCACCGGCAGTTCTCCGAGGGAAGACACATATTTCCTATATGAACCGCAGTCGCTTGGCATCGATAACCGGCTGCGGACCGGCTGCAGCCGACGCCAGCGTTGGCTCCCGGGCAGGCAGCACGCGGCCGCGGGGCTTGGCGGCTGCCATTGCTGCCGTCAGCTGGCGACCTGGCGAGACCTTGGCCGGGGGCGATCCAGCCGCTGCCGCCGCAGGATTCCCCGTCAGGCTCGACCGGCGGCGAGTTCGGCTGGAAAGAACCTCGGAAGCAGGGCGTCGACCTCCAGCAGCCCGCGGCGGGTCAGCCGGGGGGGGGATGTATCCTGCAGCGGCTCAAGGTAGCCCTCGTCGGCGAGTCCCTGCCAAATCGAAGCCCACTCGGCGAGCGGGTCAACGCCGAACTTGGCGGTCAGCCTCGCGATGTCGACACTTCCTTTTTTCAGACCGAGAATCAGTTCTCGCGTCAGCAGTTCTCGCGAGGATGCCGCGAGTCCGCGATGGATCGGCAACTGCCCCGCCTCGACGCTAGCGAGGTAGTCATCCCAGTGAGTCTTGTTCTGGTAGTGCACCCCTGAGAGGTGGCCAAAACTCGCCACCCCGAGCGCCGCGAGGTCGCTGCCCTCCCAGAGCATGTCGCGATACCGAAACTGGACCTGCTCCGGGTCGCGAACCATCGTATAGGCGCTCGACACCGCATACCCCGCCTCAGCGAAACGGTTGAATGCCCAGTCGACCCAGGCCCGCTTCGTCGGCCAATCGGCCACGGGCGTCGGTTCGCCCTCGGCGCGACTGCTTTTGACAAAGACGGTGTTGAACGGCAGTTCCATCTGATAGATCGTCAAGCTATCGGGCTTCAGATCGACCGCCGCCTCCACCGACTGCCGCCATGACTCGGTGGTCTCCCCGACCATGCCCGCGATCAAATCGATGTTCGTGCTCGGGAAATCGGCCCGCTGGATCCAGTCCCAACTGCGGCGAATCTCGGCGGAGAGATGGGCCCGGCCGTTCGCTTCGAGGATGGCGTCGTCAAAGTTTTCCACGCCCAGCGACAGCCGCGTCACCCCGAGCCGTTTGAGCGCCTGCACCTTGGGCTCGGAGAGCGTCCCCGGTTCGCATTCGAAGGTGACCTCCTCGGCAGCATCCCAGCCGAAGCTTTCGTGCAGCCCAGCGACGAGCCGCTCCAACTGCCGGACGCTGAGAAAGGACGGAGTGCCGCCGCCAAAATAGACATATTTCAGCGGCCTCCCGACGATTGCCCGCGTTGCCGCCACCAGTTTCGCCTCGGCAGCCAGAGCCTGGGAGTATCGCTCGACATCGCTCGCTGAGACGTCGGTGTAGACCCGAAAGTAACAGAACTTGCACCGCTTTCGGCAGAAGGGAATGTGGGCGTAGAGACCCAACTCGGCGTCCGACGGCGGCTGCTCGAACGCGTCGAGCACGCCGGGCACAGCGGTCTCGCCCCAGCGGTGAAATGGGGGATAATTCGCGACAAAATAGCTGCCCGGCTCCGTTGCTTCCGCCATGGCACTCTCCTCCCGCCGCGACCTGCCCGCGACCGCCGCTTAGGCGGGACGCCCGCGAGCGGCCAACAAGTCTGCAAAGTCACGTAGATGATAGTCGATCCCGACCTCGTCGAGCACTCGGCAGAGCCCGCGGAGCGCGATTCCCATGCCGTCGGGCCCGCTCGTGCCGCCAAACTGCCCGCCGCCGCGGACATGCGGTTCGAGGTCGAGAAACACGCCGGGGATCCCCCGGCGGCTGAGCCGGCGGGAAAGCGTCGGCAGCATCTCCCTGAGATCGGCGAGGATCTTCTTGTGCCCGCCGGCGCCGAGATCGGCCGGCACGAAGTTCGCGAGCATGTCCTCATCGACATGCTTCCCCCGCGCCGAGGCGGCGACCTTGCGATAATCCTTGATGTGAACCCAGCCGAGGCCGGGTTTCATCGCCTCCCACTGGCGGAACACCTGGGCCGTCGAGAAGCCCTGGACAATCAGGTTGGCAGCGTCGAAGACGAGCACGAGGCCGGGATGGTTGACCCGGCGGTAAATCTCCGCGAGCAGCTGCCCGGTCTGGCCGACGAGGTTTGCCTCGACCTCCAGCCCGAAGGTCAGATCAGAGCGATGGCAGGCCTCGGCGATCCGCCCGATCTGATCGACCGCCTGCTCAAGGTGGTCCTCGGGACGTTCTCCCCGCGGCGGGTAAAAGGAAAAGCCGCGGATCAGTTTCGTTTCGAAGGCGTGGGCCCGCTCGCAGGCTTTGGCGACATCTTTGGCGAGATACTTTTTAAAGGGGACGAAGCGGTTGCCGGTCCCGTCTTCCCGGTCGACCAGTTTGACCTTGCCGATCGGCGAGGCGATCGACGCGACATTGAGTCCATACTGATCCTCGAGGTGTCGGAGTTTCTGGATTTCCGCCTTCGACAGGTCCATGACATTCTTGATCCCCTTGCCGACATCGATGAACCGCAGGCTGTAATATTCAAGCCCCAACGCCGCCATCGCGGTGAACTGCTCAACGGCCGTGAGGTCGAAGGCCGACTCGTCGGCGAGGGCTGAGAGCAGAACCTGTCGGGAGGCGGAACGAGGCATGGTGCGATTCCGGAGCAGAAGGTGACGGCGAGAGACGAATTGATGCGGACGCAGCCGGACGGCTCCGGCCGCTCAGCCGGCGGCCGGGAGATGCTCGCCCGCCGGATGGGAGACGGTGATACACGACGAAATCCCGCCCCGCGGCGTGAACCGGGCCACGAGCGTCAGCCGTCGGGGTTCGAGCACGGCAGCGAGATCGTCGACAATCCGGTTGCTGACGTTTTCGTAGAAGATGCCCGCGTTGCGAAAGGCCTGCAGATAGACTTTCAGGCTCTTCAGCTCAACGCAACGGTCGGCCGCGATGTAGCGAAACGTGAGCGTGCCGAAGTCTGGCTGGCCGGTTTTCGGACAGACCGAGGTGAACTCGGGGCAGACGATCTCGATGAGGTAGTCGCGGCCGGGAAACTGGTTCGGGAAGGTTTCCAGCAGATCCCGGGACGGCTCTGCGACGATTGCACTGGTTGAGGAGCTCATCTCGGAGATTGTGCCATGGAGGACAGCCCCGCGAAAGCCACCGCCGTGGTTCTGCTCTCTGGCGGCCTCGATTCTGCGACCGCGGCCGCGTGGGCCCGCCATCGTGGCGAGCGGCTGGCGGCGCTGTCTTTCGACTACGGGCAGCGACACCGGGTCGAACTGACAGCCGCCCGCGAGGTCGCGGCCGCCCTCGGCATCAGCGACCACACGGTGATGCCGATCGATCTGGCGGCATTCGGCGGCAGCGCCCTGGTCGATCCCGGGCTGCCGGTTCCCAAGGGCCGCAGTGACGAGGCGATCGCCGCGGGCATTCCGGTCACCTACGTTCCGGCCCGCAACACGGTGTTCCTGGCGCTGGCCCTCGCCCTCGCCGAAACCCGCGGTGCCCACCGGATCGTCCTCGGTGTCAACGCGGTCGATTACAGCGGCTACCCCGACTGCCGGCCGGAGTTTCTCGCCGCCTTTGCCCAGCTGGCCAATCTCGGGACCAAGGCGGGCGTCGAAGGAGTCCAGTTTGAGCTGCTCGCCCCGCTGGTTTCGCTTTCAAAAGCCGAGATCATCCAGACCGGCCTCAACCTCGGCATCGACTACGGGCTGACGACAAGCTGCTACGACCCCGGCGTTGACGGGGCTGCCTGCGGCGGTTGCGACTCCTGCCTGATCCGGGCCGCCGGCTTCGCGGCCGTCGGCATCGCCGACCCCAGGCTGGCCCGATTCGCCGGGCCGGTGAAGGATGCCCGTCATGCTGATCGCTGAGGTCTACGCGTCGCTGCAGGGCGAGGGCAGACTGGCCGGCACGCCCAGCGTGTTCCTCCGCACCAGCGGCTGCAATCTGCGGTGTCGCTGGTGCGACACGCCGTTCACCTCGTGGCAGCCGACAGGCAGCCGGCGGACGATCGCCGACCTCTGCGATCAGGTTATGGCATGCGGCCTCGGGCATGTGGTGGTTACCGGCGGAGAGCCGCTGATCGCCCCCGGCATCGGGGAGCTTTGCGAACGGCTGCGGGCCGCGGGCCAGCATCTGACGATTGAAACAGCGGCGACCGTCCTGCCGGCGACCGGGCCGCCCGCGGCCGACCTGATGTCGCTGAGCCCCAAGCTCGCATCCTCGACGCCCTCCGCCGACAGCAGTGGCTGGCGAGCGCGGCACGAGGCGACTCGGCGACGCGACGCGGTGGTGGCGGCCCTGATGGAGAGGGCCCCGTTCCAGCTGAAGTTTGTGATTGACTCTCCGGCCGACCTCGCCGAGGCGGTCGCCTGGCTGGCTGACCTTGGGATCACCGGCGGCAGTCCCGCTGGTCGGCATGTCTATCTGATGCCGCAGGGCACCGACGCCGCGACGCTGCAGGCGACAGAAGCCTGGCTGACGCCGGCCTGTAACGACCTTGGGTTTGAGCTCTGTCGCCGACACCACATCGACTGGTTCGGCAACGAGCGGGGACGGTAGCCTTACGGAAAGACCGGGTTTCGTGCCCGACTTTCCTGGGCCGGAAGCAGGCGAAGCCAAGGTTCGCAAGCTTCTGCTGGTGATGATTGGCGGCATCCTGCCGCTGAGTGGCAGTGAGTGTTGGCGGGAGGGCGGCCGCACGCGACTTGCCGCTGATTTGGTCGCTTCCAGCTTTTCTTGTTGCCTCAAGCGGACCCGAAAACAGCGAAGCCCGGGCCTCTTCTCTCTTGTCCGAGGGCGCCACGCCCTTCAAGCAAGCGGCAAACCGGAGCATCGTCTGGTGGTCATTCGATTGCTTGTCAACTCGTGCGCCGAACAGGATTGGCTTCGGGCCCGACTTCACTTGGTCATTCGTGCTGTCGCCGCATGACAGTCGGCGACTGGGACCGCCGTTGGTAGAGCCTCTCGCAATCCATCAGGTGGCCGCCGGCTTGGCCGGAGCGGCACCGCGGGGCCCGAACACAAGCACGGTTGCCGCACCGACACCGACGATCAGTATCCCCGCCAGAAAAAACGGACTGACCGCCGACGTCGGGGTGTTGGTCAGTCCGAGCGTCGTCAGCGTGTTGATCACCGGAGCGCATCCGAAGACAACCGGCATGACGGTAAACGGTTTGCCACCGCAGGCAAACGCGAGAATCGTCCCGAGGGCCCCGACTGCCCCCAGCGAGCCGGCCGCCATGCTCCAGGCGACCCCCGCCGCGTTCCAGTTGCCCTGATCCCCCAGCGGACCGAGCAGGGCCAGCGGAACCAGCACCGCAATCAAAAAGTAGGCCACGCCGATGCAGATCAACGGCCGCAGCCTGCTGCCCTGCATGGCCGCCTGGCCTTTGTGCAACACCGGTCCATAGGCACCCCAGCTCAGCAGGGCAAGCGAGACGGCCAGCAGCACCTCGAGGAATCGCTCGCCTTGTTGCTCGACACCCTGAACCGACGGCTCCGCAGGAGCCTCGGCGGCCGCGGCCGGCGTTGGCGGGGCCGCCTGGGGCTGCGGCTTGAAGACCAACACGGTCACCGCCCCGGTGATCACCAGAATCAGGCCGGCGATGAACGGCGCCTTGAGTTGTCCAAAACCCCGATTGAGAAACGCCGTCAGCAGGGTGTTGACCACCGGTGCGCCGCCGAAGACCAACGGCATCACATAGATCGGCCGGCCACCGGCAGTCAGGGCGAGGATCACGCCGAGCGCGCCCAGCGCGCCGGCCGCTCCGGCAAGCAGGCTCCAGAGCACCCCCTTGGTCGTCCAGCCACCCCGCTCGCCCCCGCGGGCCATGAGGATGACCGGCGCAATCACCGCAATCAGAAAGTACGCCAGACCGACGCAGACAAACGGTCGCAACGCCGACGCCATCTCATCGCGGCCGTGGTGAAGAACGGGGCCGTAAACGCCCCAGCAAAAGGCCGTCAGAGCGATCGCGGCGAGCATGCCAAGCAGATGAGTCATAGCAGATTCTCCAGTGGTGCCGGGGCGAGCAGCCGAACCGCCGCCGCCGCTACATCATCGACAGTCAGCCCGACCATGCAATCGTGGTGGCCAAGCGGACAGGTTCGCCGGCCGCAGGGTGAACAGG
>CAZIQV010000090.1:0-7360 GCA_964541275.1 uncultured Chitinophagaceae bacterium
TCTCATACACCGGCTTGCAGACCGTATACGGAATCTCCTTTGTCCGCGTCTCGTAGACCGGCTTGCAGACCGTGTAGGGAATGCTTCTGGTGCGGGTCTCCCACACCGGCTTGCAGACGGTGTAGGCAACTTCGCGGAAGCACCGCTCTTTCTCGTAGCGGACGCAGTCGATCTCCTTCTGCTCGACGACCTTCTCGCAGATCGTCTTGTAGCAGGTGTACTGTTTCTGCTCGTAGACGACGTCTTTGACCATCCGGGTGCCGCAGCTTGTCACCGCAGCACAGGTCGGTTCCGCCCGCTCGCAGTTGGAACACGCCGTGCGGGCCCGGGCAAAGCTGACCGTCGTCAGCTTCGCCGTCCCTTGCTGGTAGCTGGCCAGACCGCAGTAGGCGGCATCCGCCGACCGGCCTCCGGCCACCACCAGGGCCGCCATCAGCAGCCCCCCCAACCAGATTCTGTTCATTGCAATCTCCCCACGCTCGCCTGTGTTGAATCGACCTTGCCCATGGAAACGCACTGCGGGGAAACAGACCGCCCCGCTTCCGGAGGCTGCCACCCTGCCTTCAAGGATCGCCCACAAACTCCTCCCAGGTTGATCGCTTTCCGCAATCACGAGATCTTTTCCAGGGTCCCAGCGGCCCTACAATCGACAGAATCTGGCCGAGACCGCCGCGGTTTGCGAACCGCCCGCCGGGGAGGGTACATTCAGACGGTGCGATGTGGGTCTGGTGGATGTTTCATGGCGTCCGAACAATCACAACCGCAGTCTGCTGAACTGCCGTCGGACGCGAGCGTTCCGAAGGTCGTCGTCAGCCGCATCAGTCTTTATCTGCGGGAACTGCAGCGGCTTGAGGCGGCCGGCCGGGCGACGATTTCCTCCGGTCAACTCGGCACGCTGCTCGGCTTCAGCGATGCCCAGGTCCGGAAGGACCTCGGTTTCTTCGGGCAGTTTGGCTACCCCGGCGTCGGGTACCGCTGCGAAGAGCTGATCCGGGCCATGCGGGACATCCTCGGCACCAATCAGGCCTGGCCGGTGGTGATGGTGGGGGTCGGCAACCTCGGGCAGGCCCTGCTCGGCTACCGGGGCTTTGGCCGGCAGAACTTTTCGATCGAGGCCGCCTTCGATGCCGACCCGGCCAAGATTGGGCAGGTCGTGCAGGGGGTTCGGATCCAGCCGTTGAGCGAGCTTGCCGCGACCGTCCGGGAGCAGGGAATTCGGCTGGGCATGATCGTGGTCCCGGCCAATCGGGCCCAGGAGGCTGCCGATGCCCTGATCGCCGCCGGCGTCGAAGGCGTCGTGAATTTCGCCCCCGTCACCCTCACGCTGCCTCCCGGGGTGCAGCAGGTTGCCGTCGACCTCGCAATTGAACTGGAACAGCTTTCCTTTGCCGTCACCAGTCGTCTCAGCCGGATGATCCCCTCAGCCACCGAGTCGGCGACGGTTTCCGACGCGTCACTTCCCGGCTAAACCGACGGACCGTTTCTCGACAGGCTGCTACCCTCTGGCATGGACGAGACCGCGGGATCGACCGAGCCTTCGCTGAGCTTCGGCGGCCTCTCGGAATTCCTCGGCGGCGGCGCGGGCCCGGATGATCCCTGCCAGCCGGGCACCCGGCTTGGCGATGTGACGCTCGTGCGGCTGATCGGCGTCGGTGGCATGGGCAGGGTCTTCGAGGGCCGCCAGCAGCGGCCGCACCGCGCCGTCGCGGTGAAATTGATTCGGGCCGGCCTCCTTTCCGCCGCCGCCGCCAAACGGTTCGACCACGAGGCGCACATCCTCGGCCGGCTGAGTCATCCGGCGATTGCCCAGATTTATTCGGCGGGCATCGAAACGATCAGGGGCTGCCGGGTGCCGTTCTTCGTCATGGAGCTGATCGAGGGGGGGCAGCCGCTTACGCACTACGCCAACTGCCGTGACCTCGGCACCCGGGAACGCGTGAGCCTCTTCAAAACAGCGGTTGCCGCCGTCGCCCACGGACACCAGCGGGGCATCGTGCACCGGGATCTGAAGCCGGGGAACATTCTCGTCGCCGCCGACGGCCAGCCGAAGGTCATCGACTTTGGTGTTGCCCGCGGGACCGATGGCGACATCGCCCTCACGACGGGGCTCACCGACACCGGACAACTCGTCGGTACCCTGCAGTACATGAGCCCGGAGCAATTCGTCGGCACAGCCGACGACCTTGACGTGCGGGCCGACGTCTACTCCCTCGGCATTCTGCTTTACGAACTCCTCGCCGGCCGGCCGCCATACGACGTTCGGAACCGGCCGGTCTACGAGGCGACGCGGATCATCGCTGAGGCGGAGCCTCGGCCGCTCTCCTCGGTCAGCAGCCGGCTGCGGGGTGACCTGACAACGATCGTCGCGACCTGCCTCGATAAGGATCGCAGCCGGCGGTATTCCAGCGCCGCCGAATTGGAAGCCGATCTCGGCCGCTACCTTCGCGGCGAGCCGATCGTCGCCAGTCCGCCGGGCTTGTCCGACGCCTTGCGTCGCATCTACCGGCGGCATCGGACCGCCGCGATCACAACCCTTGGGATCGTCATCGCTCTCATCCTCGGCGTCATCGGCACCACCATCTCCGCGATCCGAGCGGAGCGACAGCGGCAGTTGGCCGTCACCGCCCGGCAGCAGGCCGATTCAGCCGCCGCGCTGGCCAACCGTCGACTCTACGTTGCCAACATGCGGGCTTTGCAGGCGACGCTGGCGAGCAAGAACCTGCGGCAGGCAAGGCGTCTCTTCGCAGAGAACGCCAGTTATGCCGGGACGCCGCTGCCGTTGGAACTCCGCTGCCTGACGGCGGGCCTCGATGAGGCGGCGGTCGTGATCCGGCCCGGGGCAGGACCGGTCACTGACATCGCCTGGAATCCAACCGCCGGAGCGTTCGCTGTCCGCGCGGTCAGACCGCTTCACCGAAAGCGGCAAGGTGGGCTGACCGATTTGATGGTGCAGCTGCCAAACGCACTGGCGACGTCGGATTGCGGTGAATTTCATCTCTATGACGCAGCCGGTTCCGAACTCGGGGTCGGCGTCCCCGCGGCAGACTGGATGCTCGCCTGGCAGGCGGAGCATGGCGACCCCACCCCCCTTGCCCGCCGCGGGCTCGAGTCGTCGCCCGTCGCGATCAGCCGGGATGGCGGCCGGCTTGCGGTGCAGCGGTATGACGGCAGCCTGCAAATCCTCAACCAGCCGACGGGGGAGCCGGTGGCGACGCTCGAGGAGTCGTTCCGGCGGCTGCGGACCGCGCGGTTCGTAGCCGGGAACGATCGGCTTCTGATTGAGACTGGCAGCCAGCTCACCCTCTGGGACGCAACCAGCGGTCGCCGGGTGTTCGCAACCGCGAGCGGCGAAAATATCTTTGCCGTCGCGGTGAGCCGCGACGGCCAGCGGCTCGCAACCGCCTGTCGTCGCCGAACAAAGGCAGGATCGGTCCTGCGGTTTGAAGTGATGTCGACGGCCGACGGTGGCCTGCTGATGTCGGTTCCGGTGCCGCCCGGCGGCACTCAGTACGATGTGCTCATCGCCCTGAGCCCGGGGGGCGATGTGCTCTACGGCTGCTCAAACGAGCAGACGATCCATGCCTGGGAGACCGCCACGGCGCGGCAGGTTGCCGAATTTCCGGGCCATCGGGCCAACGTCTCGGCGTTGGCCGCAGCGGCTGACGGCCGGCTGGCCAGCGGCAGTGGCAACGGCCACGTGCGGCTCTGGGATGTGCCTACAGCCACGTGCCTGCGGGACTGGGTTGGCCACGATGGGGCCGTTCTCAGCCTCGCATTCACGCCGGACGGAGCGGGGCTCGCCAGCGGGTCTCACGACGGCACCGTACGCCTCTGGCAGACGACGGCCCGGCCGGTGCTGGCAGCCCTGCCGGTCGAACAGCCGCCCCCAGCACTCGCTTTCAGCCCGGACGGGCGGCGGCTCGCAGTCGGCGTTCCGGACCGCGTCAGCGTCTGGGATACAGCGACGGCCACCCGGCACCGGCTGCTGAGAGCCGGATCGGGCAGCCCGTCAATGCTGGCTTTCAGTCCCGACGGCCACCAACTGGCGGCAGCCTACGCCGCTTCAGACGGCAGTGGCGGCACCGCCGTCTGGCGGCTCGATCACACCGCATCCCCGCAGTGGTTTCCGGAAGCTGCGGGGCATTGCACGGTCCAGTTCAGCCCGGATGGTGCGACCCTCGTGACCACCACCACCGAGCATGCCCTGACCGCCTGGAGCGTCGCCAGCAGTCAGCAGTTGTTTTCTCTGCGGCCTCAGGGCAGGCTGCCGAAGCTGGCGGTGATGCCGGCATTCGGGCTGGGCGGCCAGCGGCTGGCCTTCCAGCCGAACCAGATCATCGACGGCCGCACCGGCCTGCCGGTGACCGAGCTCGCCTCCACCGGACTGGTCACAGCCGTTGCCGCCAGCCCAGACGGCCGGCTGCTGGCGACAGGACTGGCCTCGGGCAGGCTGGTGGTCCGCGATTTCGCAACTGGTCAGGGGATCATCGACGAGCCCCGCCACGTCGGCCGCATCCTCAGCCTGGCGATCAGTGCCGACGGTCGCCTGCTGGCAAGCAGCGGAGCGGACGGCACTGCGACGATCTCGAATCTCGGCACGGGGGGTGAAGCCCGGCAGTGCCTCGGTCACGAGGGACGCGTCGATGAGGTGATATTCACACCCGACAGCCGCCGGCTGATCACCGCCAGTCAGGACGGCACCGTCCGGATCTGGGACGTCGCGAGCGGCCAGGAATTGCTCGTGGTTCCCGGCAGCGGCATGTTTCCGACAACCGCCACGGTGTCGCCGGCCGGCGACCGGCTGGTGACGGTGACGGGGGAAAAGACCGATACTCCGGCGGTCCGAATCTGGGGGCTGACCAACGCCGAAGCCTTCAAGGCCCGGCTGGTGTGGCAAGTCGAGGCGGGCGAATCCGGCGGTAAGGCTCCTCAAGCGTCCCGAGAAAGGCAGCCAGATCAGCCAGTTCCTGCCGGCTGAGTCCGAGCGGCTGCAGGTGCGGCGACTTGACGGGAAATAACGGATCACGCTGCTGGTAGGGCAGCCGCTTCAAGGTCGGCATGCCGGCGTTGTACATATTGAGGACGCCGGAAAGCTTGAACAGGCCATTGTGCATCAGCGGCTCGGTCTTGGTGACATCCCGCAACGACGGCGTCCGGAACCGGCCGACGTCCTCCCGCTTGCCCGTCACCCGATAGCGGCCAAGGTCTTCAGTCTGGCGACCGTAGTAGCTGAGGCCGACGTCGTGGAACTTCCCGTCGGAAAAAAGCGGCCCGTGGTGACAATTGAGGCAGCGAGCCTTTCGGCGGAAAAGGTCGAGGCCGCGGAGCTCAGCATCGGTGAGCAGGTCGTACTCGCCCCCGACAAAGCGGTCGAAGCGGCTGCGGCCTCCGACAACCGTCCGCTGAAAGCAGGCGACCGCCTGCACGACCCGGTCAAACGACACCTCGGGGTCGGCGAACGCCGCCCTGAACCGCTCCGGATAGCCGGGCACGGCCGCCACCGCCGCGACGAGCTGCTGCCGGGTGATGTGCATCTCGGTCGGATTGAGCAGCACCTGCTCAACCTGCTGCTCAACCGTGTCGGCCCTGCCATCCCAGAACAGCTTTCGCTGGAAGCCGACGTTGCGAATCGTCGGGGCGTTTCGCTGCAGCGGTTCGCGGTGGTGGCCAAAGCTGACGGTCCGGCCGTCGGCCCAGGCCAGGTCCGGGTCATGGCAGGAGGCACAGGCGATTTCCCGGCTGCCGGAGAGTCGGGGGTCGAAGAAGAGCGCTTTGCCGAGTTCGGCCTTGGCCGGCGAGAAGGGGTTTTCCGCCGGGTGCTCGACCTCCGGCAGCGGCCCGAGTTCCCGCCAGGCGACGCCGGCGTCGACATTGGGCCGGGGCCAGTCAGCTCGGCTCCGCGCATACCGAAGCCGGACCTCCGCACTCGGTGGAGGAGGCGAAGATCTGGAATTTGTCGGGGCCCCCGAAACCGCTTGTGGCGACAGGCATGCCGAAGCGAGGCCCGCGGCTGCAACGACAATCATTCGACCCGCCGTCGGACGCCGGCAGGCCGGGGCCACAGTTCGGTGGTCGCTCAAAATTCCGGGGTCACCTCCCCGCCGGCGAAAGTGCAGATTGCCGCCATCGTTTCGCATGACGTTTCGTCAGTGAGATAGGACACTGAGCCATCAACAAAAAGAAACCCGGCGTTGCCGGGATGAAACGAGTAGATCCCGCCTTTGTTGGCACCGTTAACGACGCGTGGTCCGGTCGGAAACTGCCGCTTTTGAAGCGGCTGGCTGGTGTCGAGCTGAAAGCCCTTGATCAGCGAGTTGTTCGCCGTTGGCCAGCCGCTGTTGTAAACGTATTCACCGGTCAGTTCGCCGGAACCCGTGATCGTTTCACCGAAGTACCAAACCTGCGGCCGCCCCGCCATCTCGCCGACCGCCGCGGTTTTCGAGAGCCCGTCCGTGATGTCCTTGTGGCGAAGCCCGAGGGCACCCGCCGCGCGAATCTGGACGGCCGTGCCGAGGAAGCCCCGCCGTGCCGTCGTCGACGGCCGCGGGTAGGAGATGTAGTTGCTCCACCAGGAGGAGGTTCCGGTCACCCCCGCGATCCCGCCGTAATCAGCAGCCGCAGACCCCCATTGCGTTCCACTCGTCGGAAACCGGGGGTCGGCAAGCGGGCCGCCTGGAGTGCTCGGGCAACTCGCGAACGGCAGGGGAAACTGCACTGCAGCTTGATTGATGGGATCGGAGAACGAGACCGTGTAGTCGTACAGTTCCGCGATCGGGTTCTCGTCCATGTAGGGGAGTATCTGAGCCATCCAGTAGTGCCGTGCCCCCCCGGAGATATTGACCACCGTCGGGAAGTACCGCTTTCCGGACTCAAAGCTGTGAATCCCCAGCCCGATCTGTTTCAGATTGTTCTGGCAGCTCGCCCGCCGGGCCGCCTCCCGAGCCTGCTGGACCGCCGGCAGCAGCAGACCGACGAGCACGCCAATGATGGCAATGACGACCAACAGTTCAATGAGCGTAAAACCGGAACGGCGTTGCGGGGCTGCAGCAGCACGCATGCGGTTGGCTCCGATGAGAAATAGCGAAGAGAAGGTCACCGCGAACTTGGGAGCATGTCCTTCGCCCGTGGCCCTCCGGCGGAACACATTTTCCGAAGGGAGACAGCCCCGTCCAGCCAGCCGGGGACGGGGCAACCCCCTCATCGGCACGCTCACGCAAGAAAAACTTTGCTTCTCCCCGCAAACTGCCGTAGGCTTCCGACCACAGTCCGTTTGTTTTCATCGCTGGAGCCCGTTGTATGTCCGACCAACAACCTCTTTCCTGGCCCGACCTCGCCATCGGTCTCTACGACCGGCTGACCG
>CAZIQV010000091.1:0-7294 GCA_964541275.1 uncultured Chitinophagaceae bacterium
GCGGGCATGCTCAACCTGCTGCTGATCTACGACGCCTGGGCCGGCCCGATGCATCCACCGAAGGACAAGCAGGCCGACCCGGCCGACGACGGCGACGACGACGAGGCTGTCGCCGACAACCCGGCTGCCGGGCCGTAGACTCAACCGTGACCGCACCTGTGTGAGAGTCTCTCGATGATTCCCAGCGTCCTGCTATTTTCGTTGCTGCTGGAACGGGTGCCGATGCTCCTGTTCAGCCTGCCGCTGATCGCGGCGGCAAGTTTTGTCTTCGCCGCGACGCATCATGAGTCGCCGCCGGCGATCTGGGGGGCGACGGTCGAATGGACGATCTGGCTGGTCGGGATTCTCGGCGTTGTGCTGCTGGCCGTGATCCTCTTCGGGCGGCTGGCCTAGGCTCTGTCTGAAAACTCAGTACCTGGCTTCGAGCGGCTCATTTGCCCTCTGGCTGCGTCCGGCTCCATCGCCAGATCTGCAAATCTGGCTGCTTCGCCGTCCTTGCCAGAGGCCAAAGCAGCCCGCTCTCGGGCCAACGGTAGCCTTTTCAGACAGAACCTAGATTCAATCGGCAACTTGGGCAATTCGTTCCGTTTTCAATCAGGAGGAAAACGATGCCACGCTGTCCGGTATGCGATACCCCCGTGAAGCTCTGGCCGACCGCTGGCGAGCAGGCAACTCCGACCGCACCGTTTTGTAGTGACCGGTGCAAGACGATCGACCTCGGTCGCTGGCTTGCAGAGTCCTACACCGTTCCCCACGTGCCGCGGGACGAGGACGAAGGCGACCCTGCCGAGGGCTACGACGAGTCGCTGGCGTCGCGGTGAGGTCTTCCCTTCCCGAGCCTGTCCCCGAGCCTGTCACAGCTCAGCCCGTCTGGTATCCTGCCGGTGGAAAATTCGGGCGCCGGGACCATTCGAGGTCGCGGCGACACGCCCAGGCGGAGATTTCGACGATTCCGGCAGACCGGGAACTGTCGAGGCAACGCCCGGGCCGGGAGTCTGCCCCCTGCTCGGATTTGGCCACTGCCCTTCCTGCGGTTCTGGTGCGGTGACAACCGCCGGCCGCGCAATGCTCTGATCCTGCTCCTTGAGGCCAATTCCGGACGTACCCCAGATGCCAGACACCCCCCGCTCTGCCCTTCCCGACCGCGCCGTCCACGAGGTTGTCTGGAGCGACGCCTTTTCCTGGTGGATTCTCTTCCGGGCAGCCGGCATGGCCTTCGCGCCGACGGTTCTCGTCTTGGCGAGCCTCGGGTCGCTGGCGACGTGGGCCGGTTTCTCGCTGGCTGATTCGGTCGGCCTGCCGACGGCCACCGCTCCGGCCGCTGCCGATTCTGCGGCCGGAGGTGCCTGCGGTGGATGCCAACCGGGCGGCCGTCCGCAGTTGCCGATGCCGAGCCGCGTCGCCCTGCCGCTGGCCTCCGCCTGGATTGAGCAAACCCCCGCCCCGGTCGCGGAACTGCTCGGTCTGCTGGCAACCCCCTGGAATCCGCTGGCGACGACCCCCGAATTTCTCGGGAGCTTTGCTCGGGTCGTGTGGTTCTTATTGGTGTGGTCGATTTTCGCTACGGCGATCACCCGGCATGTTGCGCTGCGGCTGGTCGATGAGGAACTGCCGGGGCTTGCCCAGGCAGTCGCCTACGGAAGTGAAAAATGGCTCTCTGCCTTTGCTGCTGCCGCCTTCGTCTTCCTCGGGTTGGCGGTGCTTGCGATTCCAGGAGCGCTGCTGGGACTGCTGATGCGGCTCGACTGGGGCCTGGCGGTAGCGGGGGCGGTCTGGCCGCTGGTTCTGCTCGGCGCTGTCGTGCTGGCGATTTTGGCGATCGGCCTGGCGGCTGGCTGGCCGCTGATGGTCGCGGCGGTTGGGGTCGAGCGGGGTGACAGTTTCCAGGCGATCTCGACCGCTTTCTCGTATCTGTATCAGCGGCCAATCCATTTCGCCTTCTACAGTCTGATCAGCTGCGGTGTCGCCGTGCTCGCCTTTTTTGCCGCCGCGGTTTTCGCCGACACCACGCTGACGTTTGCGCTCTGGGCGACCAGTTTCGGGATGGGACACGACCGCACGACCGACGTGATCGGGGCAGTCGTTCACGGAGCGGCAGATGCCCGTTGGGGCGTGCAGGCGTTGCAATTTTGGACCGACGGTCTGCGGACGCTGCTCGCCGGGTTTGGCTGGGGCTATTTCTGGTCGATCGTCCCCGCGATCTACTTGCTGCTGCGGCTCGATGTCGACGCGACAGAACTCGACGAGATTGTCCTCGACGAGCCTCCCGGCGGCTGAATCGTCAGTCGTCGGTCGCCGGCTCCAGCCAGCGGCGGATCAACGCGGGAAAGGCCCCGAAAAGCTCGCCGCGGCTGACCGCCTCGTCGACCCCGGCAGCCACCGCGTCATCGAGTCGCTGCTTGTGCACGTGGGGACCGAAGGCGATCAATCGGGGGGGCGGCCGCTTCTCCGGGAGGCTGTCGAGCAGACTCCGCACGCGGGAAACGACAACCGCCGGGTCGTCTGCAAAGGCCTGGACATCGAGCAGGACGACGTCGTAGTGGATGTTCCGAGGCCTCGCGTCGAGGCTGCGGAGGGTTTCGAGGAGGCCATCGGCTTGTCGAGTCAGTCCGGCCAGCTTGCTCGTCGACATCAAGTCGGGTGAGATCAGGAGCAATTGCGGTGACTGCGGCATCAGGCTCGGTCCGGAGGTCGGGGCTGTCGCGCGAGCATCGGCCCGTTCCGCGGAGAGGCCGACGACAGCCTTTTCCCGGAGACTGTCTCGGGGTCGGTGGCGACCCCGCCCGGTGACCGGGCGTTCCGGTCGGCGGCAGGATCGCAATCGCCGCCGTGAGCGTACCGTCCGGGCACGCCATTCGTCGAGCCTGGTTGCCGGCTGCCCGGATCGCCTTTCAACAGCGGGCCGCTTTACGGCTGCGTCGCGATGATGTCGGCGTCGAGGATCGAGTCGATCCGGGCCGCCAGATCGTCGAGATGGGCTCGACTCGGGTCATCGAGGACGAGCTTGGCGTCTCCGGCGTCAGCCCGCTTGAGCACGGCAACGATCCGTCCGGCCAGCCGTCGCAACTGGAGGGCAGCCAGGGCCCGGGCGTCGGGGGGCGGACTGCTCGAGTGGCTGACCGTGGTGCCGTGGGGGCTGGCGGTAATCTTCACCGAGTGGCCCGATCGGCCCAGGGCTAAGCTGCCGAGCTCGCCGAGGGTCGCCCGCTGCAGGTTGCGGCGGAGGCTCGAGATCGCCGGCTTGCGAGGGGTGTAGGTTCCGTCTTCAAGGTTCCCAACCTCGGCAAACACCGCCTGAGTGAGCCGGTCGAGGAGCTCCGCCACGGTAAAGGCATCCTGGTCTGCGGGCAGTTTCAGTTCGCTGTCAGCCAGCCGGGTGAGCGTGCGGGCGTTGAGCAGCTGGTCGAGCACCCGCTGCTGCCAGAGCAGCACCACCTCGTGCACGGGGTAGTCTTCGCGGTCGACCGGTTTGGCCCCCCAGTGCAGCCACCGCGTCGAGACGAGCTGGTTGTAAAGCTCCGGGGGAAAGCTGAACGGCTTGTCGCTGAAGACCTGTTCGGCAAGCAGGTCGAGAGCCTCCCGCTGCTGCTTGGCCTCGACCACCGTGAATGGCGGCGGGGCCCCGGGATCGTCGCGGTGGCTCCGCGACCCATGGAGGCCACCGATCAGCCGTGCGGCGATGAAGGCAGCCTGGCCGTGGGCGGCGAGCAGGACGCCGAAGGCCTGCCGCACCCGCTCATAGCCGGCGTCATCGGCGGTGAACCGCTCGACGATCTGGGGAATCACTTCCTGGACCAGGGCCGCCCGCTGCTTTGCAAAATCGACCGGATCGCTGCCGAGGTCGTAACGATTGGAGAGCGGGTCGGGGTCTCCCGATTCGGTGTCCTCGTCGGTGGCATAGGCCAGCAGCGGCTCACCGCTCCGGGAGGCGATTTTTTCAAGCTCCTTTTCTTCGTCCTCGGGGCGACTGCCGGGCAGTGGCGTGTAGCCATATTCGATGGCCCAGCGGTCGTAGACCCCGAGTTGCGTCGGGTAATAGGCAGCCTGGGGCCGGCCCTTGGGCACGATGTTGACCGGGACGTAGTCCATCACGCTCGTCGAGGCGGGCTTTCGCTTCCTCGGCTCGGCGGCGTTGATCTCCGCCAACGAAACGTGGCTGCTGCCCTTGAAGTTGTGCCGGAGGCCCAGGGTGTGGCCGATCTCGTGCATGGCAACCAGTTTCAGGCCCTGGCGGACGAGTTTCTCTTTTTCCGCTTCCGACACCGCCGGCGTGGCGGTGGCGGCCAACGCGGTCACGCCGAGGGCGGTCTGATAGCTGTGGCCGGCAAACAGACTGCAGTGACCGCAGCCGCAGCCGACAGCCTGCCGGTCGATGCCCCGCACGCCGGTCGGATCGAGACCGCCGGTCAGCCAGGCGACACTTGCGGGCGTGAAGGTCTCGAATTCGGTCTGCCAATACTTGACGAAGTCGGCGTCGAAGATGACGTCGGCGTCGAGAATCTGCCCGGTCCGCGGATTCACCCGGCTCGGGCCCATCGCGAAACTGCGGCCTGAGGTGATCCAGCGGAAGGTGTTGTAATTGACGTCCTCGGGGTCCCAATCGGTCTTCTCGGGCTGCTGCCGCACCTCGATCGCGGAGGCGAAGCCGGCCGCTTCGAAGGCGAGGTTCCAGGCCTCGATGCCCTCGCGAATCGGCTGGCGATAGCGGTACGGAACCGTCTTTTCAATCCAGAACACGATCGGCTTTTTCGGCGGCGACACCTCGGCCTTGGGATCGGCCTTCTCGAGCTGCCAGCGGTTGATGTACCGCACAAAACGGTCCTCGTCGGCGGCCTGCGAAAAGTCCTTGAGGGCGGTGACAAAATAGCCGACCCGGGGGTCGGCCAGCCGCGGGTGGTAGTCGTTCTGTGGCAGCAGGCTGAGCGAATAGTGGATTGTCAGCGTGGCAGCCCGCGAGTCGGGCACGGTGTCGAGGTCGGTCTTGCCGCTGGACGAATAGGTGGCGGCCACCTCGATTTCGACATTGTCCTCAAAGGCCTTGGTGCTCGCCCAGGTGGAGCGGTCCTTGGCGAAGGAGAAGCCTGAGAGCTGCCGGGAGATCTTTGGCAGGTCGGTGAAGAAGATCTTTTCCAGGTCGATCAGATGCCCGCCGGCGGGCGTCTTGGCGAGGATCGGCAGGCTGTAAAGGATGCTGTCGGTGAACGCGTTGGAGACGGCGGCCTCTTCGGGGCTGCCCCGCTTCGCGAAAAACCGCACGTTCTTCCGGATCACCTGCAGTTTGTCGTCGACCTTGTGAAACGCCCAGACCCAGTCGTCACCGTCGCCCCAGCTGAGGCCGCCGAGCAGGAACCGGTCGCCGATCCCGCGGGCGATCGAAATCGTGACGAAGAATTCCTTGTCGAGCAGCCGCTGCGGGATTTCGGCGTAGAGCTTGTCTTCCTTGCGGTACAGCGGCAGCAGGCCGTCGTGCCGCTTGGCGTCCTTGGTGAGCTTGGTGAAGGAATCTGCAGACTCTTTTTCAGCGGTCTCGTCGTCACCGCGGACCGGCGCGGGCAGGGCCAGGGCCGCCGCCAGCACGGCCCCTCCGAGCATTGCCGACGGCAGCAACGGAAACCGGGCAAACATCCATGACAGGCGATTCATTGGGGTCGTATCCGAAAGCGGGAAGGCGGTTGATCTGACGACGGTCGTCACCTTGTAAGGCTAGCATCGGGGTTGGCTGAACACCAATGCTCGGCGGCTGTCCGCAGCAAGCAGCCGTGACGGAGGTGCCGGGAGCGGGCCGAAGCACCACCCCCGTCGCCACCACTCGACGTCCGGCGGCGTTCCCGCAGACTTGCTGCGGCGATCCCGGACGAGGAGAGACCCCCTCGCGGGTCGCCTCGTGGTCTCTCCCCTCAGCCGCAGTGCCCCCCAAACTGCAGCGTCAGCAGGCGGTCGCGGACGCTCGTCAGGGGCCAGTCGTCAGCCTCAATGGCCCGCGACGAGCAGATGAACACCGGCCCGTCGGTCTCCTCTCGGCCAGGATCGGGCAGCCGCCCATGGCTGCCGCGGACGCTGCTGGCATCGAGGCCGATCACGTCCATGAGATATCGAAACCCCAGGAACTTCCGGGCCAGCCGGCTGGCGATCTTCAGCCGGGGAAACCGCAGGGCCGGGTCGACAAACAGCTCAACCGGGTCATAGCCCGGCTTGCGGTGGATGTCGACCGTGCGGGCGTAGTCGGGGGCAAGAGCGTCGTCGAGCCAGAAGTAGTAGGTAAACCAGCTCTGTCGGTCGGCCACCACCACCAGGTCGCCGGCTCGGTCATGGTCGATGCCGACGGTGGCCTGAGCCTCGCGGTCGAGGACCCGCTCGACCCCGTCACAGCGACCGAGCAGTTCAGCCACCGGCCGAATGTCCGCCGGATGTCGCACATAGACGTGGGCCACTTGGTGGTCGGCCACCGCAAAGGCCCGCGAGGCCCCGCAGTCGAGCGTTTCCCAGCCGGCAATTTCCCGACGGACTGCGAGATAGCCCTGCTCCCGCAGCAGGCGGTTGATGTGGATCGGGCGGTCGACCGCGGTGATGCCATACTCCGAGAGCACGACGACGTCGGCGTCGTGTCGCCGGGCGGCGGCAATCAGCTTGCCGGCCTCGGCGTCGACGGCCCGAATGTCGGCCTGGCATCGGGCATCGTCGGGACCGAGTCGCTGCAGGTTGTAGTCGAGGTGCGGCAGGTAGACGAGGGTGAGCGACGGGCGGTGCCGATCGATCACCAGGGCCGAGGCGTCGGCGATCCAGGCGGAGCTTTCGATGCCCGCTCCCGGCCCCCAGAACTTGAGCAACGGGAAGACCCCGAGCCGTTCCTGCAGGTCGTCCTTGAGTTCGGCGGGATGGCTGTAGGAATCAAACAGCTTGCGGCCGTCGGCGGGATAGGACGGCCGGGGCGTCACCGAGAAGTTCACATCGGCATACATGTTGTACCACCAGAACATCTGGGCGACGGTGTAATCGCGAAAGCGTTCGCGGGCGACGTCGTAGATTCGTCTCCCCTGCACCAGCCGATTCGACTGCCGCCAGAACATGACCTCGGCGAGGTCGCGGACGTACCAGCCGTTGCCGACGATGCCATGCTCCCGCGGCAAGAGTCCGGTCAACACCGTCGACTGGGCCGAGCAGGTGACCGCCGGCAGCACGGTGCCGAGCGGGCGGGCGAAGCCGTCGGCCGCCACGGCAGCGATGTTTGGCGTATCGGGCCCGAGCATGCCCGGCGTCAGGCCGACAACGTTGATGACGACAAGTGGACGGAGTG
>CAZIQV010000092.1:0-7289 GCA_964541275.1 uncultured Chitinophagaceae bacterium
CTCTGCGGGGATCGGTTCGCTCAGGGCGCCGGCTTGGCCAGAGAGTCGGCCTCGAAAAAGTTCTCCTCGAGCCCGAGGAGTTCGAGGAAGCCGTCGATCCGGATTACCTTCACACCGAGCTTTTCCGCCTCTTCCAGGCTTCGGCGTCGCCGCGTTTGATCGTCGTCAGTCCAGCTGTCACGACCGCCGCCGGTCGGTCGCGGTTCGCCGGCATCGACGACCAGCGACGTTGTCAGGGAAACGGTCGGGGCAACGGTCCCACCGATGCCGGTGACCATCTCCGCAACGCGGTCGTCGTCGGTCACCGAGTCGTTGTCGAGGCGGACATGGCCGACGATCACGACCTCAAGCGGCATGAGTGGACTCCAGAGGCTGGTGGCGACGGCATCGTTCGCGACGATCGGATCGGCGTTGGTGCCGTCGAGCACTCGGCCCCGCGCCAAATTCCCGCTCTCGACCGATACGATTTCAATCAGGCCCTTGTTGTCAGCCATCAGGGGGAGCTGTTCGCCGGTCTCGTAGACGAAAAAGAGCATGCCGGGTCGGATGCCACTCGTTCGCGGAAACCGGATCAAGACCGACTTTTCAAGTTCGTTGACGAGGACGATCCGGCCATCGAAGCCGTCGATGCGGTCGTCCGGCGGTGTGGCCGCCAGAATCGTGGCCTGCAGGTCGGGGCTAGCGATCCGCATCTTGCCAAAAATTTTGTTCTGGCGGTTGATCACCGCGTTGAGGTCCTTCAACTCCTCGAGCAGCATGGCCACCTGAGCGACAGGGTTGTTGTCAGCGGCTTTAAACTCGGCCTGCTTTTTCGGGGCCAAGGTGACGGCTGCGTTCTGGATCTCGTCTTCGAGGCTTTTCAGCCGTTTCGCCTTGGCGTTGGCGGCTGCGAGTTGCTCGTTCAGTTTGGAAACTTCCTGTTCGAAGTCGCGGCTCATCTTTTGGCGGTCGTTCGCGACCTTTTCGAGTTCTTTGATCTTCGCCTCGAGCTGCTCGTCATGAGCATCCTGGTCGTTCTGCCGCCCCGCTTTGGCTTTTTGGACCTCTTTTTCCAGCGATGCTCTTTTCTCGGTCAAGGTCTTGTTGTCTCGGTTGGCATTGGCCAGGGCGGTCGAAAGCGTCTCGACGAGCCCGCGAAACGTCGGATTTTTATTCTCGTCGTCAACGCCCTTCATCTTGCCGCGTTGGCCGGCAAGTTCCTCTTTCAGGGCTTCGATCGTCTGGCCATCATCGGCACCGACGACGGTTTCCAGCAGATCATCCCGCAAGCCTTCGGCAGCCCGCATTTTGTCGGTTGCTGCTTTGGTCGCGTCTTGAGCGGTCTTAGTGGCAACCAGCGCGTCCTGTTTCTGGGCGAAAAAGACGTAGGTTGTCACGGCCAACACGAACGTGAGCATGACAAAGATGATTAACGAAACAGTGAGCAACTGAACCGCGCTGGCCGTTTTCTTCGCCATTTCTGGATTCCTCGATTTCGTCCCGGTGCCGGTGATTCAGGGCCTGGCCGCGGGGCTTTTCCGAGACCGGGAAGGGGTGTGTCGCACTCGCAGATGGGGGCTCTCACCGTCACCGGGGCACCCCTCCAGAAATCGGCCCGGGGGATAGCCTGAGACGGATGATTCCGAATTTTACCGTTTCCGCCGACTGGTGGGCCTCTGCCGGTTGCGGCTCCCGGGCAGATTTTGGAAAGCGGACACTGTCGCTCCGCTTCGGTGGTCTGCCATCGCTGCGGACCCGCCGGAGTTTTAGGTGCGGCCCAGCCGGCTGACTTCGGCCGCAGGCCGGGTCCCGCGCCGGGCTCTCGGGACTCGTCCAACGGCCGGGCTCGGGCCGACTATGGGGTCGACGCCGGGGCCCTGCGAGCGGGCAGCGTGGCCAGGTAGCGAAGCAGGGGCTGTTCGATCGCATCCGGGCCGGCACCGAAGGCCCGCTGAAAGTCTCGGCATCGAGTCTCGGCCGAGTCCCGCCGCAGTGGCTGTTTGTCGCCAAGCAGCTTGACGTAATCGGCAAATTCCCCTCGCCGCAGCCGTGTGAAATATGAGACGGCCGCCCAGGCATGGGCGTAGGCGAGTAAGGCCTCGTCAGGGTCGCGAAAGGGGTCGTCGCCGGCGACCATCCGCTGGAGCAGGCCCGGGGTGAAGCGGCGGCGAACCAGGTCGAGGCGGGGCTGGTTGATCCCGCCGATGGCTCGCCAGCCCCGCGTCGAGGTGAGATCCGGAGTTTCAAAGAAGGTCGCGATTCCCTCGCTCAGCCAGACCGGAATCGGGGCGAGTCGCTGGTGGAGCCCGGCATTGAAGGCAAGCTGGTGCGTTGCCTCGTGAACCAGCGTGGCGACGAGGCCGGAGGCTCTGGGGCTGGAAAGCACCGCCAGGCCGGCGCGGCTGGCGCCGCTGGTTTGCGGATTGTGCAGCCCGCCGATTCCGCTGATGTCGTACGTGGTGATCTGATTGGTCAGCTGGTTGTAGTACCCCACGACGCTGTGGCTTGCCTCACCGACGTCGCCGGCGGCGGCAGTCTCGTAGCTTCGGCGGTCGGCAAAAATCACCACCACCAGCGGCTCGTCGCCAGGTTTGATCGCGAGCCCAAGCTGGGAAAAATAGGCGTAAAAACCCCGGTGCAACTGCTCGAGCAGCGCTGCCGCCCAGCGGGCGTAGCTCCGCGAGGTGCTGTAACAGATGCAGTAGTGCCGCGTCGTCAGCAGGTCGAATCCGTCCGGGAGGTTCGCGAGGACGCGGCGGCCGAGTTCGCGGGCGGCAAGCGGCTCGGGTTCGGGGGCGGTGGTGCGACTGACGATGCTACCGCCGGGGAGAATTTGCAACTCCTGTGTCGGGGTCTCGACGAGCAGGCTGCCGTCACGGGCCTCGACAACCAGTTCGCCCGTCACCTCCCGCCGGTCACCGCCGGGGGTCGCAGTGATGACCCGAATCGAGGCGGGAGCGGCGGCCAGTTGGGAGACCGAGCCGCCGAGGCTGAGGATGATCAGCAGGGCGGCCGGGAGCAGACGTGGAAGGGAGCGGAACTGCATGCCATCAAGTTTCGGCTGCCGGGGTCGGGCTTGGTAGGGGAATCCGGTTTTCCCGCCCCGGTTTTTCTCGGCGAGGGTTCCTCCGGGAATCCCCCGTCGGGAGGGTTTTGGGGGCGACGGAAGTTTGGGTGGGCTGGCTGAAGTCTGCCGGAAGCCTCGCACGCCGGTCCGAGGTTTGCTCGCTGTTTTGAAGGTTTGCTCTTGGACCGCGGCCGCGGCCGGCGGTACGGTCTCGCGGCAGACCCACGCCAGCCACCGCGAAAGAATGCCGCCATGCCAGCTGCTTTACATCTATCGGCCTGCCGCCCTGTCCGTGAGCCTGAATCGGGCTGGTTGATCTGGCTCGCGGTCATCGGCACGCTCTCGGCCGCCGGGTGTGTCGGACCGATGCCGTGGAAAGACGCCCAGCAAATCGCCCTGGAGAAAGAACGGTACGGACTGACCGCCGACCAGCGGATCAAGGAGTTGCAAAAGCAGGCTCGCCAGGCGCGGGAGGCGACTCCCAGGGCGCGGGCAGCCTTCACCGAGACGCTCGCCGGGACGATGCTCGCCGAGCACGATCCCCGGGTGCGAGCCAGGATTCTGGCAATCTCGGCGGAATTCGACGACGCCGCTGCCCGGGCGGTCTCCATCGGCGGGCTCGACGATCCCGATGCGATGGTCCGCGTCGCGGCCTGTGACGCGTGGGCTGAGATCGGCGGGGCTGAGGCCGTCCGCCATCTGGCCAACCGGTATCGCAGCGATGAAGACATCGACGTACGCCTGCACGCCCTGAGAAAGCTCGGCGATCTCGGCGACGAGCAGGCGGTGCCGGTGCTGGCCGAAGCGCTCGAAGCAGCCGACCCGGCCGTCCAGTACCGGGCCGTCGCCGCGTTGAAAGAGGTGACGGGGGAAGACTTCGGCAACGACGTGAACGTCTGGCGCGAATGGGCTGCCGACCCCGATGCCCCGCGGCCGGCCTGGTCGCTCGCAGAGGCCTGGCGGAGCCTGTTCTGACTGCCCGACGGAAAGGCCGGCCACGGTGCCTGCCCGCCGATGCGGGCGGTGAGCAACCGCCGGCCAACCTTGCGTGAAAACACTCCAGTCCGATTACGCGGGCTGGTGGAGTTCTCGTATGAGTCGCTGCCGGCTCGTGATTCTTCCGGCGGTTGGCCGATAACCCTTACCGTTGCCTGGCGGCGGCAGCACGGTCGCAAGACTGGCCGTGGAGGGTTGAAGTGCGAGTGTCCCGATTCCGGCGTCGGCCGGGGCGTGCGGCACCTGCTTTTCCGGAATCGGTCGAGAGTTCGAAATCCAAGCGAAAAGAAACCCGGCTCGGGAGCCGAGAGGAGTCCCGGTCTGACGTGTGTTGGCATGCCCGGCACCACAACGTCCCCCGAACAGACAGTAAGAACCTGTGTCCAAACCCTCGCCTGCGTTCACGTATCGAAAATTCTGTCTGCAAATCGCCGCCACGGGAAAGCGAGGCAGCCACTGGAGACGCCACCGCGGTCTGCTCCTTCCGGTGCTGCTTGGTATCGCGGTGGTTGCCCTGGCGGGCCAGTTTCTGCCCCTGCCGATCGGTGAAGTGGCGGCGGCCCCCCCACGCTCCGGGCGGTTTCTCGATCGTCTTTTCAGCAGCAGGCCGGAGCCCCGGCCCAGCCTGATTGCAGTACCAACACCGCTGCCGGCAACTGCGACGGAGCAGCAGGAACTTGCCCGCCTGCAAGAGAAGACGGCCGCGGCCGGGGCGACGCAAAATCCGACCGGCCCCGGGGAGCAGGACGAATCTGGTCAGACGTCGGGAAACGAGTCGGCGACTCCGCTGCCGAGTTGGGAAACCGTCGTCAAGTTTGCAAAGGGCACTGCGGCAGTCGGCCGCCACGTGCTGTGGACCGCGGTTGACCCGGCTTACGAACAACCTGATGAGCCGCTGTTTGAGCCGATTCTGGTGGCCGCGGCCGACCGGCCGGAGGCCTCGGGCACACAAGCGAAGTCGCCGGCAAAGGCAGGCTTGACCAAGGTGGCGGCGAAGCGTCGGCGTGGAAAGGAAGACAATCCATATGCCAGCCGAAAGCCGATCGGGCCGCCGCCGCCGAAGTCGGCCCGACTCGATCGCCTCCGGGTGCGGATCGCCCAGACCCTCGCCACCTACCAGCGGCGTCCGCTAAACACCTCGCAACACAGCCCCTGGGAGATCATGCACGGCTTTGTCGCCTTCGGAATCCCGACGCAGATTCGCGCCGGCGGGCCCCGGGGCGAACTCGTCAACGCGATCGGCTGGATGAACTCTGGCGGGCGGTGTCGGGGCCAGGTGATGCTGACGGTCCGTGACGAGCGTCCCCACGCGCTTTACGGCGTCGGTCTGCAGGGGCACTCCGGCCAGTACCTCGCGATCCTCGCCCAGTGCCGGGTGTCGGCGAAATCGCCCCTGCTGCTCGGAACACGCGAGTTCACCGTCGCTGACCTGATCGAGGAAGAGAAGCTCAACTGCCGCGCCGGAACCGAACTGACCTTTGCGCTGATCGGCCTGGCCCATTACCTGCCGACCGACTCCACCTGGCGGAGCCGCAACGGCGAGGCCTGGTCGCTGGCGAGGCTGATGGAAGAGGAACTCCGGCAGCCGATCCGGACTGCGCCCTGCGGCGGCACCCATCGGCTGTTCGGCCTCGCCTACGGCTGCCTGCGACGGCTCAAGGCGACCGGCGAACTCGACGGCGTCTACGAGCGGGCTGACCGGTACGTGCGGGAGTACCAAAACCTCACGCTGCGACGGCTGCAGAATCGCGACGGTTCCTTCAGCACCGAATGGTTCAAATACCCGGCCGACCGCGATGATGACATCGACCGGAAAATCCAGACGACCGGACACATCCTCGAGTGGCTTGTGGCATCGGTCGATCAGGAGATGCTCTACGAACACCGCATCATCACGGCAGCCGAATTCCTTGCGACCGCGCTGGCGCGAGAGCCGCAGCGGACCTGGAAGAACGGGCCGCTCGGGCATGCCCTGCACGCCCTTTCGATCTATCAGGAACGCGTCTGGGGGGTCGTGGTGCCGGGGAATGTCGTCGCCTTTACAGGGCCGATGAAGGCCGCCAACGCCCTCGTCGCCACGCGGCCGGACGCCGACACTCGCCAGGCCGAGAAGACAGACAGCAGCCGCGCCCGGCGGTAGGCGGTCATTCTTGAACCCCTGGCCGGCACGCCGTACCTTGTCGCGGCAGAGGTCGCACTCCGCGGCCTTTTCCCTGCGATACGCGGTCGGCCGGCAGCCATGGGTACGCTCGTTCATTCTCGGCAGTTGCAGCAGTTGCTCGAAGCTGCCTCGCGGCTTGTCGAGGTCACCGATTCGGCCGCCTTGCTGCTCATGGTCGAGCAACGGCTTGACTGGGGACGACTCCGCGACTCGCTCAGCACGCCGACGGTGCTCATCGCCTCGGAGGACGAGGCCCACCTCGCCGGGGTGTCCGACCACGGCATGGAGAAGGTGCTTCTGGATGTCGCCGGCTTGCCGGTGCACGAGCGGCTGACGCAGGCGCTGCTGGAATGCGTTGCCGATGACAAGATTCCGCCGATCGCCCAGGTTGTCGCGGTCTACAGCGGCTTCGAGGCAGGAACAGTCGATTCGGTCAGCCTGCTACGGCTTGAGGAGCATCTCGGGCAGCTGACCAGCCGCGATCTCCGCAGTCTTGAGACCAAGGTTCCGCTGGAGACCCTGAAGCTGGTGGTCGATTTGGCTGTCGAGATCGGTCGCGAGGGCCGCGAGGGAAAGCCGGTCGGCACCCTCTTTGTTGTCGGTGACGCCCGCAAGGTGATCCAGTCGAGTCATTCGACCGGATTCGATCCCGTCCGCGGTTACAACCGGTCCGAGCGAAAGCTGAGCGATCCTCGGGTTCGCGAGGGGCTCAAGGAAATCGCTCAACTCGACGGTGCGTTTGTGGTGAGTGCCGACGGCACCATCGAGGCGGCTGCCCGCTATATCGACGCCTCTGCCGAGAGTGTGTCGGTCGCCAAAGGCCTCGGGGCGCGGCACTGGGCGGCCGCGGCGATCACGCGCCGAACCCGCAGCGTGGCTGTCGCGGTCAGCGAGACCAGCGGCACCGTGCGGATTTTTCAAAACGGCGAAGTCGTCCTTCGCATCGAACCGTTTCGACGGGCGATGAAGTGGAAGGACTTCGAGTACGAGCCGCCGAGCGTCGATTAGCGGCTGGCTGGCTGGCTGGCTTAACGGAAAACGCCGACATCCTGTCGGCTTTTCCTTGGGGGCGGACCGATGAAAAGC
>CAZIQV010000093.1:0-7187 GCA_964541275.1 uncultured Chitinophagaceae bacterium
CGCCGTCGGGAATCACCAGCCCGCAGGTCATCCGAAAGCTGGTCGTCTTGCCGGCACCGTTGGGCCCAAGCAGGCCGACGATCTCCCCCTGCTGCACTTCGAAGCAAACCCCGTCGACCACCCGGCGGCGGCCGTAAATTTTCACGAGTCCTTCGGCTTTGAGCAGCGACATCCTTCCTTCCCTGAATGACGAACCCGCGGTGACCGGCGGCTCACCGCCTCGATGGGGGCCGGTCAGCGGATCGGCCGCATCCTCGCGAAGTTGGGCCACGAGGGCAATCGCACTTCGCCGAGCACCGGCAGTCGCACGGTCACATGCCAGGCCGCCGGCACCATGTGAGGCCAGAAAATTGCCACTGCCCGACCGATCAGCAGCCGCCGGTCGACGTGATAGACGTCGCTCCAGAGCCGTCCGTCCTTGCTGGCAGCCGAGTTGTCGCCAAGCACGAAGAACTGATCAGCCTCCAGCGGAAATGCCAAGACATCCTCTTCTCGGATCTGCCCGCGACGGCCGACGCCGACGGCCCCGATGTAGTAGCCGTCCCGCAGCACCTGAAGCGCTGACACCGCCACCTCGGCAGACTGGCCTGAAGCCCTCAGCGTGATGCCGACCGGCGCAAGATCGGAGGCTTGCCGGTCCCCCGGCCGCAGCGGTTCCAGCTGCGGCTGCCACCCGGCCGCCTCGGCGAGCGGTGTCTGCCAGACAACCGGTTGCTGCAACGGCACCGGCGTGTCGTCAACGAACAGTCGCAGCTGGTCGTCGACATTGGCAAACAGCAGCCGCCACGAACCCCGGCCCCGCACCGCCGTCTCTGCTCGGCCGGTCGCACCACCCGCCGCCTTGAGTTCAACCATGCCGCTGGCCAGGTCGATCGTGCAGCGGTGCCGCCGGCCGCCGTCGACCAGATCAAACTCGACCAGCCCCGCGTCGGCCCCGCTCTCCAGGCGGCAGGCGACGGCGAGGTCGCTTACCCAGTGGCCCTGGTGATGGATCGCGTTGTAGGCCTGAAAGTCATCGACCCGCTCTGGTCGGTCCGGCAGGGCCAGGCCCCGACCGAGCCGGGCCTGCTTCCAGTCGTCGGGCCGCGGGGTGAAGTGGCGAAACCGCAGCGTCGCCGCCTGCCCCGGCTCGCAGGAAGCCGAGAAGCGTCGCCGCCGGTCCTCGGCTCGCCAGCTGCAGCCGTCGCCCGCCGGGTCTGCCCAGTCGGTCCAGGCAGCCGGCCAGCCCTGCTCCTGCAGGACCGCCGCCGGATGGTCGCTGTCGTGAACCGTCTGCAGCATCGCTCGCATCACCGCGGGCGGTTTGCGGGCAATCTCGGCGGGGCCGCCGTCGCGGCTCGTCCAGATGTCGCCGCCGGCGATCTGCACCGTCTCTCCCGGCAGGCCGACCAACCGCTTGATGTAGTTGGTGTCGGAATCTTCTGGATATTTGAAGACCACCACATCCCACCGCTGGGGCTCGGCGAAGTCATAGGCAAACTTGTCGACGAGAATCCGGTCGCCGTCGAACGACGGATAGCGGGGGTCGTAGCGGACGTCGATTCCCTGGCCCTCAGTCAGCCGCATGACGTTGCCGCAGTTGGGACAGGTCGCTGAAGCGATCATCTTGCCGGCCAGCCGCAGCCGCAGCATCGCCAGCTTGCCATCCTCCGCCTCAATGGCGGAGAGCTGCCGTCTGGCCACCTCCCGCTGCTGAGGGCCTGCGGAGCCGTCGTCGGCCAGTTGCCGCAGCCGGGCCACCTCGCGGTCAAGCTTGGCGAGTTCGGTTCGCAGCGTATGCGACTGGTCATCCTCCTCCCGGCTGGCGCCGGCCTGGAAATTGAAGCCGCACTCGCTGCAGTCAAGGTCCTTGTGCCGGCCCATCAGAGTCGGGGCCATCGAGCCGGTCGGAATCACGAACGCCTCGGCCTCGAAGGTCCGCAACAGCAGTGCCAGAAACAGGGCGACAACGATCGACTCGATCGTCTCCCGTCCCGGGACCAGTGGACCCCGAACGATATCGGTGTCGCGGGGCAGATCGGCTTGCGGCTGGCCGGACTCCAACGGATCGACCGCGGCAATCATCGAGAGTCCTCCGTCGCCGCGGCAGCCGGTCCGGCTTTCTCTGCCAGCGTTGCCGCGACCAGACCGCGAACGTCGGCGTAGGTGAAGGGCCGGCCGAGTTCCTTCGCGGCATAGTCATCATCAAACCGCCGCCGCAGTTTCCCCTCGGGGCCGTAGACGTAGACCGCCGGCACGCTCGTGAGTTGGAGCTTTTCGTAGAGGGTGTCAGAGTCCTCGCGACCGAGCAGATTTTCAACGTTTGTCGCACCGACGTCCGTCAGAAACTCCCGCACTGGCGGCAGCACCTCTTCCGGCGTCCCGAAGCCCTCGTAATCGAACGACAGCGAGAGGCAGGCGACCTTCGCGCCAAAATCCCGGGCCAGAGCGACGAGTCCGGGAAACTCTTTGATGCAGGGCGGGCAGGAGGTGCTCCAGCAGTCGAGAACCACCACCTGCCCGCGGCAGGCGGCGATCCGCTCGAGCAGTTCGGCGTGGTCGACCAGATCGACAGCAATAGAGGCGGCCGCGGGGGCGGCCGTCGCCTGCGGCGGGGACGGGTTAACGGCAGTCTGCGGCGGCGGCTCACCCGACCCGCAGCCGCCGAGCAGCCCGAGCATCAGCACGATCCCCAGTCGTCGCCAGCGTCTCAACACCGCTATCATGCCTCTTCTCATGCCACGCTCCGCCGGGACACCATTTGAGCAGGTCCGCCACCGGCCGCCAGCCCGCCTGGACACTTCCCGGCAGCTTATCGTCGCCTGCCCGCCGTTTCGCAGCCGGGTGAATCTTTCCAATATCGTACGGACCTGCGGCTGTTTTGGCATCCAGCGGGTGATCGCCTGCGGCTCGGGCAAGCTTGACGGGCGGATCGCCCGCGACGGGGCAGAGGCGGTCGCCGTCGAGGTTCACCGCAGCCTGCCGCCGGTGCTCGAACGGCTCAAGCAGGAGGGCTATCAGCTCGTCGGACTCGAACAGACGACCAGCTCGGAATGCCTCTTCTCGTTTCCGTTCGTCGGCCGCTCGGTGCTGGTGATTGGCAACGAGCGGCTCGGCATCGAGCCCGCGGTCCTCGGCCTCCTCGATCGGGTGGCTGAGATTCCGCTGGCCGGCCTGCCTCACAGCCTCAACGCCGCCACCTCGGCGGCAGTTGCCATTTACGAATACTGCCGGCAGTTTCCCGCCGGCGGCGACCATCCTGCAGCCTTGGCATGCCGATGACGCTGGTGATTGGCATCGACGAGGCCGGCTACGGCCCCAACCTCGGCCCGCTGGTGGTCGGCGGGACCCTCTGGCGGGTCGGCGGGGCAGCCGCGACAGCCGCGGCCGACGGCGATGCCCGCGACCCGCTGGCAGATCTGGCGGCCAGCCTCGCCGCCCGCCGGCCACGCGGCGGTCCGCTCTGGGGCGACTCCAAGAAAATCTTTGCCCGCAGTCGGGGCGAGCGAACAGCGCTGGCAGCTCTCGAACAGGGCGTACTCGCCGCCCTCACCATCGCCACCGGTCGTCTGCCAAGCACGGGTGTTGACATGCTGGCGGCCGCCGACCTCGCGCTGCCGGCCGACGCCTCGGACGGCTGCTGGCGGTCACTCGGCCCCCGTCCGATTCCCGAGGCCGCCACTGTCGAGGCATGCCACGAAGCGGCGGCCGTGGCCGCCGCCTGCCTCGCCGACCACGACGTCGAACTGCTCGCGGTCGGCTGCCGGTGGATCTTTCCCGCGGCCTTCAACGCTGACCTCGACCGCGGAGACAACAAGTCTGACATCCTTTCTCGGACATCCCTCCGCCTCGCCGCCGACCTCCGGAGCCGGGATGCAGCCAGCTCCGCCAGCATCTGGTGCGACCGGCATGGCGGCCGCAAACGGTACGCCGGGGTCGTTTCGCACTGCTTCGATGCTGCCCGGGTCGAGCCGCTGGCCGAGTCGGCCGACTGCTCGCGATACCTGATTCACGGCGACGGCCCCGCCACCAGCGTCAGCTTCAGCGTCGGCGGGGAAGCCCAACTGCCCGTTGCGGTGGCGAGCATGACGGCGAAATACCTGCGCGAACTGGCGATGGCCGCCTTTAACCGCTTCTGGTCCGACCACTGCCGGCCCCTGCGGCCGACAGCCGGCTATCCGCTCGACGCTCGCCGCTGGTGGCGCGAGACCGCGGCGGCGCGAAAGCAGTTGGCGATTGTCGATCAGGCCCTGTGGAGAAGGTCCTGACCTTGCCCCGCTGTCCGCCGGCATCCACAATTTGGCTCATGGGCACACTCACCACTCAGCTTTACATCGTTCGCCACGCCTGGGCCGAGGATCCGGGGCCTGATCTGGATGACCATGCCCGACCGCTGACGAAGAAAGGCCGGAAGCGGTTTGAGCGGTTCATGCGGCAGCTGCAGGACTTTGGCCTCGAGGTTGATCTGGTCGTCACCAGCCCGCTGGTTCGCACCCGCGAGACCGCCGAGATCATCGCCGCGGTTCTCGGCAACCCGCGGCTGGAGATTCACGACGGCCTCGCCCCCGCCTCCGACTGGCAGAGCATCGTCGAGTGGACAACCGAAGAAGACGCCGCCCGGGTCGCCTGGGTTGGCCACGCACCCTGCGTCGGCCGCTTGGTCGCCCTGTCGATCGGCGACGGCACGGCGGCGATCCGGATGCAGAAAGGTGCGGTCGCCTCGATTCGCCTCGACGACGGCCTCGGCCAGCCTGGTGAACTCCAGTGGCTGGCGACCGCGCAGCTCTTTGAGGCAGCCGGCTGAGTGGCCACCGTCCTGACCGGCAGGGTTATCTTCGTGTCCTTCGCGGCGCACCAATGATTCCTCCCCCCGAAATCGACACGGTTGAGCGTATGGCACACTCTTTCGTTTTCCGCCGTCCGGCCTTCGCCGCCCGCTTGATCACCGCCGGGATGCTGCTCGCCACCGGCTGCTCGGGCGACCGGCAGCCGCCGGGGGAGGTGATCGAGATTGAGGCGATCGAGATCATTGAGCCGGAGGATTCGGCAGCACCCGATTCGGTCGAGAAGCCAC
The DNA here is from genome assembly GCA_964541275.1 of uncultured Chitinophagaceae bacterium. Lineage (GTDB taxonomy): Bacteria > Planctomycetota > Planctomycetia > Pirellulales > UBA1268 > UBA1268. The sequence continues at coordinate 5,054 of CAZIQV010000093.1, forward strand.
CCCCAACCCTGCCAGAACCGTCCGCCGATGCCAGCAGCTGAATCACCGCGACTGCTCGTGCCTGCCGCCGACATCGCGCCGCCGCTGTTTGTCGGCATCGACCTCGGTGGCACCAACATCAAAGCCGCTCTCGTCGATGATGCTGGCCGGATGATCGCCTTTCATACGGAAAAAACCCTGGTGCCCGACGGGCCGGAACCCGCCGCCGTGCGGATGGGTGAGTCGGTTGGCCGGCTGGCTGCGGCTGCCGGCTTGACCGCGGCCGATATCGCCGCCGTTGGCCTGGGGACCCCGGGTCCGCAGGATCTGGCAACCGGCGTCATGCTGCGGCCGGGCAACTTTCCCGGCTGGCAGAACTTTCCTGTCCGCGACCGGGTGGCCGAGCATTGCGACCACGAGGTCGCCTATGCCAACGACGCCACCGCGGCAGCCTACGGCGAGTTCTGGGTCGGCTCCGGCCGCGACGATGCCAGTCTGGTGCTGCTGACCCTCGGCACCGGCGTCGGCGGCGGCATCATCATCGATGACCTGGTGCTCGAAGGAGCCCACAGCCACGGTTCGGAATGCGGCCACATCATCGTCGACTCCTCGGCGGCCGCCCGGCCCTGCCCCTGCGGACAGGCCGGACACCTCGAAGCCTATGCCAGCGCGACGGCTCTGAAGGCCCGGGCAGCCGAACGGCTCGCCGGCGGATGCACCGGCAGCCTGGCCGACGCCGTTGCCGCAGGAGAAACCCTCACGCCGATCCTGATTGGCCGCGAGGCCGAGCGCGGAGATGCCCTCGCCGTTGAGTTGATCCGGGAAGCGGCCGACTGGCTGGCGATCGGCATCGTCAGCCTGATGCACACGATCGATCCGGCAGCCGTGATTCTCGGCGGGGCGATGACCTTTGGCCGCGAGCAGAACCCCGTCGGCCGACTGTTTCTCGAACAGATCACCCTCGGCGTCCACCGCCGCACCTTCCCGACGCTGGCGGAGCGAACGGCCATTCGCTATGCCGCCCTCGGGGGCGACGCCGGCTCAATCGGCGCCGCCGGGATCGGCCGGCTGGCCTGGCGGCGGCGAACCGGGGCGGCCCCGGCCCACAGCTGAGCGACCGCCCCACCCCCCGGAAGGACCGTTATGCCCTTCGACTGCAAGCATATTCGCAATTTTTCGATCATCGCCCACATCGATCACGGCAAGAGCACGCTGGCCGATCGGCTGCTGGAGAATACCCGCACCGTCGACAAGCGGCAGTTGAAGACCCAGATGCTCGACGACATGGAACTGGAGCGGCAGCGGGGCATCACGATCAAGGCCCGGGCGGTGCGGATGGAGTACGAGCACGAGGGTGAACGGTATGAACTCAACCTGATCGACACGCCCGGCCATGTCGACTTTCACTACGAGGTCTCCCGCAGCCTCGCCTGCTGCGAGGGGGCGGTGCTGCTCGTCGACGCCTTCCAGGGTGTCGAGGCCCAGACCGTCGCCAACGCCTACGCCGCCATCGCCGAAGACCTTGAGATCGTGCCGGTGATCAACAAGGTTGACCTGGTTCATGCCCGGGTCGACGAGGTGCTGCAGGAGATGGAGCAGAGCCTGGCAATCGAGCCGGACGAGGTCATCCGGGCGAGTGCCAAAACCGGCATCGGCATCGATGAGTTGCTCGCGGCGATCGTCGAGCGGATCCCGCCGCCGCAGGGCGATCCGGAGAAGCCGCTGCAGGCAATGATCTTCGACAGCCACTATGACAGCTACCGGGGTGTGATCACCTACGTCCGGATCATCGACGGCACAATCGCCAAGGGCCAGAAGATCCGCTTTCTGAAAACCGGGGCGAGCCACGACGTGCTGGAACTCGGCCAGTTCATTCCGCAGCGGCGTCCCTGCGACAGCCTCGCCGCCGGCCAGGTCGGCTATCTCGTCTGCAACATCAAGGATGTCGAGAAGGTCCACATCGGCGACACCATCTCGGTGCCGGGAGCCGCGGCCGCCGCCGCCCTGCCCGGCTACAAACCGCCGCAACGGATGGTCTACTGCGGGCTCTATCCGTCGGAAGGGGAAAACTTCGAAGAGCTGCGGGAGTCGCTCGAGCGGCTGGCAATCAACGACCCGTCGTTCGAGTTTCAGCCGGAAAGCAGCGAGGCCCTCG
>CAZIQV010000094.1:0-7181 GCA_964541275.1 uncultured Chitinophagaceae bacterium
CTCCGGTCGCACTGCCCGACGAGGCCCCGCCGGCCCGCGGGCGTTAGCAGACGCTGACGGCCCATTCAGTCTGCCGACGCGGCCCCCGGCGGCAGATCGGCTCGACCGCTGACGGGCGAGCTCTTTCTCCAGCGAGCGCGATTGGGCTGTCGGCCTGAGAACCCCCGGCGAATTTTGCCGCCGAGAGTTGCATCGAGGCAGTGCCGTTGGCATATTGCCGACCCGCGATGTCGATCGGCGGCTGGCGGTTGCGGCCGGTTCGCCGGCTCGTCGGTGATCGCTGAGAGGCAGGCCGTGTCGCGGGCCGAAGCCAGACGCAAGTTGGCATCCCAAAACGCCGACAAGCAACTGACGGCGGTGAGCACTGACCGGAACCGCCGCGGTGGCTGAAATGAAAATCCAGCCGGGCGGGACGGTCGAAAAAATTCTGCCGGCACTTGGCTTGACCGTCGGCGATCGATCACAATTTTTGACAGGAAGTTCCCCGACCGAGTCCGTGCATCGACTTCAGGAGACGAAGCAGTGACGATTGTTCTGAATCCCAGTGAGCAGCAAGACGGTTCGCGAGCAGACGTTTTCTGTTGGAACGAGCTTTCCGAACTCCTGCCCGCCGACGACCTCTTCGACCCGGCCGGTCCCATCCCCAGCGTCGTTGCTGAAGACGACGACGAAGATGAGGACTGGGATGACGACGAGGAAGAGGAGTACGAGGACGAGGAGTACGAGGAGGAGTACGAGGACGAAGAGGGCGACGACGAGGAGGAAGACGAAGAGGGAGAAGAAGAGGAGTGGGAAGAGGTCGACGACGAGGAGGAGGACGAGGAGTACGAAGAGGAAGAAGAAGAGGGAGACGACGAGGAGTACGAGGACGATGAAGAAGGCGAGGAGTGGGAGGATGACGACGAGGACGACTGGGAGGAAGACGAAGACTGATCGCCCGGGCGTCCTGCCGCGTCACCCGCCCGCCTGGTTGCGGTGACGCCACGTTCTTTCGCGACCCGCGTCGCCTGCCCCTTGCAATCGCTGCTGCGTTGCTGCTGGTAATCGGCCGGACAGCCCCGGCTGCGGCGACGCTCTCCGCCACCGCAGGATGAACTGATCCCCGACGCGGTCCTCCGGCCCCGGCGGCAATTCTTGAAGGGGAATCAGGGCAGCCGCTGACTTGGCGATGCCAGGCTCGCTATTCCTGCCAGGTGAGGCTGACAAGACGGCCCTTTCGGGCCACCCGCACGGTCAGAGGAATTCCCGTGGGGGCCACCTGCAAGAGCTCGACCATCTCCTGCTGATTGCCCAGCGGGCGGTCTCCGATCGCAATCAGGCGGTCGCCGAGCTGCAGGCCGCCGCGGTCGGCGGGCGAACCGGGCCTCACGGCGACCACGACCGGGGCTGTCGGGTTGGCGTCGTCCCGCCGGGTGCCAATGCCCCAGCGGCCAGGTTTGTCGGTCGGCAGCGACGCGGCCGCCTCGAGTCGCCGGCGGCTGGCGTTTGACTCCGTCAGGCAGCGCACGCGAAAGGCCGGCGGATCCTCCGGGCTGTCGGCGACCTGCAGCAGGGTGGCCAGAGCGAGGCTGGCAACCGGCTCGAGCCCGGCGAAGTTGACGCGGTCGACGTCGTCGCTGGGCCGGTGATAGTCGTCGTGCAGGCCCGTGTGGAACATCAGCGTCGGAATCTGCCTCCGCAGAAACGGGAAGTGGTCAGAATCGGGCTCGACTTTCCAATCGAAGGCGAGTTGCAGGGGGTGTCCGCCCGACCGGGTGTTGACGCGGGTCACCAGCTGCTCGAGGCCGACCGCCGACCGGGCTCCGAAGACCTCGAGCTGCCCCCGGAGCCGGCCGATCATGTCGAGGTTGATCGAGAAGACGGGCTCGAATCTGCGGAGCGGCTCGGGCCTGTTCCGCAGAAAATGCCGTGAGCCGAGCAGTCCTTGTTCCTCGCCGTCCCAGAAGGCGAGCAGCACCGGCCGTCGGGGCGGCTGCGATCGGGCGGCCAGCGCTTCGGCAATCTCAATCAGGCCGGCGACTCCCGAGGCGTTGTCATCGGCCCCGTTGTGAACGAATCCGAACGGCCCGAAGCTGTTGCGAGCATTGCCGTAACCGACATGATCGTAGTGGGCACCGATGACGACGAGCTCGTGCCGGCAGGTCGGATCGCTGCCGGGGGACAACGCTAAAACATTCCGCAGTGTTCCGGTGCCGCCGGCGAAACTCTGAAAGAATCCGCCGCGGTCACCGGCAGGCAGCAGACCGAGCGGGGCGACTGCCTGCTCCACGTAACTCCCGGCGGCCCGGCCGCCACGGCGGCCACCCTCGCGGCCTTCCAGGGCATCGTCGGCGAGTGCGGCGATGTGCTCGGCCGCCTCGCCAGCCCGGATCGCCGCCCGGGCAGCCAGTCGCTCGGCGGCAGCGGATTCGGAAGGCCAGGCCAGCAGCAACCAGCCGAGGGCCGTCGGGCCCAGGGCGAGCCACGACAGCGGCCGAGACGGACGGACGGGTTTCACGCGGCGACTCCCGGGCCTCCTTGCATGCAACTGGGTTCTCGCGGAGAATGCCAAAGCTGGGGATTCTTCGTCCAGAGGAATCCCCCGGCGCAGTCCGGCCATGCTGCCGCCTGATTCAGGTTTGGCATGTCCGCGATCGCCGCCGAGGGAGAGGTGGCAGAGTGGTCGAATGCGCGTCTTTGCTAAAGACGTGACCGGTCAAAAGCTGGTCCACGGGTTCGAATCCCGTCCTCTCCGCTGGTCAGGGAACGTCCGATCGGTCCTGCCTTCAGCCATGCCCTGTGTCAGAAGTTGCCCCGTTGGAGCTGTCCTGTTTCGGAGGTTCTCTCCGCTGCGAGTCATTTTGACGTGCATGACGCTGCCGAAACGCTGCTGAGTTCCTGCCGCCCCGAGCGGGTTTCAACCGAAACCCGGCGGAGTATCGAGCCGCAACCAAGAAGCAAGATTGCCCGGCCCACGGTCCGGGCTTGCCCACCGGAGGCCAGCAACGGCCGTTGAAGTCGGCATCTGGCCGGCCAAACTGCCTCCGCTCGCGGCGACAGTCGGTTGCGGGAACGGGGGTCGCTTCCAGCCCGAGTCGTCCTGCCGACGGCCGATACTCAGCAGACTGGAGAACCAATCTGCTAGCTCTTGTCACGGTCGGTTTTGTTCCGCCGCTGCGGACTCGTCGTATCGTGGCGGCGGAACACCGCCACGACATCCTCGATCGGCACGACGTAGAGCAGGTTGTTCTGCTCAAAGTCGACCGGAATCGAATTTCGGGGGTGAAACAGGACCTTGTCGTATTTTTCGATCGGAAAGTCGGCGTCCCGTTCAACCTGCAGGCTAACCTCGACAACCCTGCCGGTGATGGTCGGAATCTCTGCCTGATCGGGCAAGACAATCCCACCCCGGGTCTGGTTGCGGCTCTCATCCTTGCGGATCAACACCCGCATCCCCAGCGGCTCGACAGACTCATTCACGCTGCTCATCCTCAAACTGCCATAAACTTTGGGGTTGGGAGTCGCCGATCCGGTGTCGCCGGACAGCACCCGCTTGTTGTACGGCGGTCGCGGCCGGCCGGCCAGCGTCCCCGCTCATCAGGGAAACCACTCCGGCCGCTGCGATCCGACCCGGGTTGTTGTATAACACCAGGCGTTCGGGCGGTTTGGCGGACCGCTGAGGCAGGGGTTCCAAAGGCCCTGCGGCCTGTTCCCCGTGATTGCATTGTGTGACCGAAGGAGCATCCTTGAGCCTGCCAACTGGTGCCCCGATGCTTGTCAGCCATGACCGCGGAGAACTTGTGGTCATCGCCAATCGGCTCCCGGTTCACCGGTCGGCGGCGGGCACTGGCTGGGAAACGAGCCCGGGAGGTCTGGTCTCGGCCCTGATGCCGATCCTCCGGGAACACAAGGGGGTCTGGATCGGCTGGGCCGGCAGCGCGGAGCCTGCCCTCGAACCGTTCGAGCATGACGGCCTGTTCAATGTGCCGGTCAGCCTCTCGGCCGACGAGGTCCGCGACTATTACGAGGGCTTTTCCAACAGCACCCTCTGGCCGCTCTATCACGACGCCTGCCAGACTCCTCAATACAACCGCGGCTGGTGGGCGCCCTATGTCGCGGTAAACCACCGCTTCGCCGAGGTAGCCGCCCGGGAAACCGCCCCCAACGGGTACGTCTTGGTGCAGGACTATCACCTGCAACTCGTTCCCGGCATGCTCCGGGAAATGCGGCCTGATCTCCGGATCGGCTTCTTTCTCCATATTCCATTTCCGCCGGTCGAACTCTTCGCCCAGCTTCCCTGGCGGCAGCGGATTCTCGAGGGGATGCTCGGCGCTGACGTGATCGGCTTCCAGACCCGCCACGGCGCGCAGAACTTCGTCCGGCTGGTCAACCGCTACACGATCCATCGCGGCAGCGGTCACGCGATCAACGTCAACGGCCGCCGGGTGCTCGCCCGCGACTATCCGATATCGATCGACTTCGCCCGGATTGAAGGGCTTGCCACCGATCCTCAGGTGGTCGCCCATGCCAAGAAGATTCGGGCCGATCTCGGCGAGCACCGGACGATCATGCTCGGCGTCGACCGGCTCGACTACACCAAGGGCATCGACCAGCGGCTGCGGGCCGTCTACGAAATCTTCAAAACTGGCCGGCACACCGTCGATGATCTGGTGCTGGTGCAGGTGAGCGTGCCGTCGCGGGAAAGCGTCGACGAATACATTGAGGTCCGCGACCGGATCGAGAAACTCGTCGGCCACATCAACGGCGAGTTCGGTACGGTCGGTGCCGTGCCGGTGCACTATCTCAGGCGGAGCCTGCCGATCGAGGAACTGGTCGCCTATTACCTTGCCGCCGATGTGATGCTGGTGACCCCGTTCCGCGACGGCATGAATCTTGTTGCCAAGGAATATGTCGCCAGCCGCCGCGACGAAACCGGCGTGCTGGTGCTCTCGGAGTTCACCGGTTCGGCCGTGGAGCTTGACCGGGCCGTGATGGTCAACCCGCACGACATCGACGGCATGGCGGCGATCATCGACCGGGCGATTGCCATGCCCCGGGCCGAACAGACCCGCCGGATGCGGAGCCTGCGGCAGCGGGTCCGCAAGCGGACTGTCTTCACCTGGGCCGCCGATTTCACGGAGGCGTTGACGGCCGAGCGGCCCCAGGTCACCACCACAACCATTCCCTCAGCCGCAACCACTCCTGCAGGAGGCCGCCCTTGACCGGGACCGATTCCCCCGCGCGAATCCTCATGCCCGAGGACGAACTCGACGAGGCCCTCGAGGCGATTGCCCGGGTGCCGATTCTGCTGGTTGCCACCGACTATGACGGCACCCTCTCCCCGATCGTCGACAATCCCGAGAACGCCCGTCCGGTCCGCGAGTCGATCATCGCGCTGCGGGCCCTCGCCACGCTTTCGGGCACCCACTGCGCCGTGGTCTCGGGGAGGTCCCTCGCCGACCTCGCCAACCTCAGCGCCCTCGACGGACAGGTCATGCTCGTCGGATCTCACGGCAGCGAGTTCGACCAGGACTTTGTCCGGACACTGACAACGCAGCAGACCGCCCTTCGGCAGCAGGTGCTCGACGAGATGCACCGAATCGCCGCCCGCGATGCCGGGTTTCACATCGAGCCCAAACCGGCCTCGATCGCCTTCCATTACCGCAACGTCGCCGAAGCGGTCGCTGACGAGGCGGTCCAGGAACTGCTCGGTGGAGCGGCGACCTGGAACGAAGTCCAGGTCAAGTCGGGTAAGAAGGTGCTGGAACTGGCCGTGATGCACACCTCAAAGGGCGACTGCATCGACGCCCTGCGGCATCGGGTTGGGGCGACGGCAGTCGTCTATTTCGGCGACGACGTCACCGACGAAGATGCCTTCGTGAGGCTGCACGGCCCCGACGTGTCGGTGAAGGTTGGCACCGGATCGAGCACCGCCTCGTTCCGGGTGAGCGACCCGACGGAGGTTGCCCGCCGGCTGGCCCGGCTGGCGAGTGCCCGGGAGGCGTACCTGGCGGGGGCCGATGCGGTTCCGATCGAGCGGCATGCAATGCTTTCCGACGGCCGGGTGCTGGCGCTGGTCGCGCCGGGTGGCCGGGTCTGTTGGATGTGTGTTCCGCGGGTCGACGGCCCGGCCCTGTTTGCCGATCTGCTCGGGGGGCCGGCGGCCGGTCACTTCACGATCGAACCGGCCCAGCCGACCGACCCGCCGCAGCAGCAGTACGACGGCAGTTCGCTGGTGCTGAAAACCAGCTGGTCGAAGCTCTCGGTGACTGACTTTCTCGACTGCTCGGCCGGGAAGCCGACCCAGCGAGCCGGCCGCACCGATCTGATCCGCCAGGTTGAGGGCCGTGGCGAGGTTCGGATCACCTTCGCGCCGCGGCTCGACTTCGGCCGGCTGCCGACCCGACTGGTTGTTCGCGACGAGGGGCTGGAGATTGACGACACGATCGACCCGATCGTGCTGCGGGCTCCCGGGGTTGCCTGGGAGTTGCATGAAGAGGGCCCTCATCAGACGGCGGTCGGCACCGTGACGCTGCGGGGGGAGCCGCTCCGGCTCGAGCTTCGCTATGGCACCGGTTCCCTGCGGGAGCAGCAGACGATCTCGCCGCAGGAACGGTACCGCCTGACCAAGGCCTACTGGGAGTCGTGGGCCGACCGGCTCCAGTTGCCGAAGCGGGAGGGGCCATTGGTTCGCCGCAGCGCATTGGTGCTGAAGGGACTCTGCTACGCCCCGACCGGGGGCATCGCCGCTGCGGCCACCACCAGCCTGCCGGAACACCTCGGGGGCATCCGCAACTGGGACTACCGCTACTGCTGGCTCCGGGACGCGGCGATGTCGGCGTCGTCGCTGGTCAAGCTCGGCTCCTTCACCGAGGCGATGGCGTTCCTCGACTGGATGCTGCTGGTGATCGACCGGGCGGCCGCGCCGGAGCGGCTGATGCCGCTCTATACGGTGACCGGCCACGAAGTGGGTGCCGAAGCGGAAATTGCCGAGCTCGCCGGCTACGCCGGGTCGCGGCCGGTCCGGGTCGGCAATGCCGCCCGCGGCCAGGTGCAGCTCGATGTCTTCGGGCCGATCGCCGAATTGGTCTGGCAGCTGCTGCTCGCCGAAGCGCCGGTGTCGAGCGAGCACTGGCGGCTGGTCGAAGCGATGGTCGGGGCGGTCGAGGCCCGCTGGCACGAGCCCGACCACGGCATCTGGG
>CAZIQV010000095.1:0-7137 GCA_964541275.1 uncultured Chitinophagaceae bacterium
GGAGTTGCAGCGGCGGATTCGCTGCCGCGATGTGCCCGGCGATGTCGGCGTTGGCATCACGCCGTCGAGGACGCCACCGCGGGCCTCGCTGGCCGACCTCGTTGCCGCCAATGCCAGCCGCGGCACCCAGGCGCTCCGCAGTCTTGAGGAGGGCACCCGGCTCGTCGCTGCCGCCGCCACGCCAGACTTTGAAGCCCTGCGGTACCGTCTTTACACCCTCGAACGGGCAGCAGCTGCGGCAGTTGGGAGTCGCGGGCAGCTGGAGCAGGTGCGGCTTTGTGTGCTGGTGTCGGCCGGCTCGCCGGACGAAGCCTTTGGCAAGCTTCTGGACGGACTGCTCGCCGCCGGGGTCGGCATGATCCAGCTGCGAGACAAAACCGCCGGCGTTTCGTTGCTCTGCCGACGAGCGACTCAAGCGGTCACGGCGACGCGGCGACAGGCCGAGGCCTGCGGCGGTCCCCGCTGCCTCGTCATCGTGAACGACCGGGCCGACATCGCTCTCGCCGCCGGCGCTGACGGCGTTCATCTCGGGGCCGAGGATCTCCCGGTGCCGCTGGCCCGTCGGGTCGGCGGCGGTCGCCTGCTGATCGGGCGAACCGCCCACAGCCTCGCTGAAGCCCGGCAGGCGGTGCTCGACGGGGCCGATTACCTTGGTGTCGGGCCCTGCTTTGAGTCAGCGACGAAATCTTTCGACCGATTTGCTCCGGAGGGCCTGCTGCGGCAGGTGGCCGCCGAGATCAGTCTGCCTGTCTTTGCGATCGGGGGGGTGACCCTCGAGCGGCTTGAGCGGCTCAAGAGCCTCGGCCTCAGGCGGGTGGCGGTGGCCGCGGCGGTGACTGCGGCTGATGATCCGGTCGCAGCGGCACGGGCGTTCAGTCGGTGCTTGACGATGCCCCGGCAGTCGGCGGACCAGGCTGGTTGAGGTTGGCGGCAACCGCCCGGGCGATTTCCGCTTCGACCGCTGCCGAGTAGCCCCGCCAGACCGCCAGCAGGCGGCGGTCGGGGCCGATCAGATAGCTCGTCGGGTAGGCGGAAAAGCCGAGTTGCTCGGCAAAGGCCTGCCGGGTCTGGCCGCTGGGGTCGGCCCAGGCATCGAGCTTGAGGTTGGCCGAGGCGAGGAAGGAGGCGGTTTCCTGTCGCAGGCTGTCGAGATCGTCCCGGGGCCCGCCGCCGCAGGAGACCGCAACCAGTTGAAATCGCGGCTCGTCGGCGAGTCGCTCGGCCAGTCGTACCAGTCCGGGAAGTTCCCGACGGCAGGGAGGACACCAGGTGCCCCAGAAATTCAGGAGCGTCAGCCGGCCCTCCAGCGTGGCCGCCGGGCCGACGCGATCGAGCGGCACGATTGCCAGCGGGGGAACAACCTTGCCGACGAGCTGGCCCGATGCCGGAACACCAGCCTGGCGGCAGCTGGCCGTCGGCAGCATGACGATGGCGATTGCGAGCAGGCGGCGGATCAGTCTGGTCGGTAGCATGGGGCCTGGAAGCCGGTTGCGGAAGCGTCGCTGCGACACGGCGGTGGCGGCACAACAGCGGAATGAGGATAGGGAAAGTGTACGAAGTCGAACTGAAATTTGCGGTGGCTGAAACCGAGCCGTTGATCGAAAAGCTGGCCGGTCTGGCGGCCCGGTTCCGCGATCCGATCGATCAGGTCGATCGATATTTTGCCCATCCGGTCCGGAATTTTGCCAAGACCGACGAGGCTCTCCGGCTGCGGCGGGTTGCTGACACCGTTGCGGTGACCTGGAAGGGGCCGCGAGTCGACGCCGCGACAAAAATCCGCCGCGAGATTGAATTGGGGGTGGTGCCCAGCGGCCCGACCGGGCAGGCGACGATTGCAGCCTGGACCGAACTGCTCGAAGCGCTCGGCTTTCGGCAGGTGCTCGAGGTGGCGAAGACAAGGCGGCCGGCGCGGGTGCTGTGGCACGGCAGTGAAGTCGATGTCGCCATCGACAGCGTCGTCGACCTGGGCAGCTTCGCCGAGTTTGAAATCGTCGCCCGCGAAGGCGAGGTGCCGCTGGCCCGCGATTGTGTCGAGTCGCTTGCCCGCGAGGTCGGCCTCGAACAGGCAGAGCCGGCCAGCTACCTCGAGTTGCTGCTGCGACAGCAGACACCCCCGCGGTAATCGATGGGTCAGCCGGCCGTCGTCCCCGTCTCGCGGATGATCTGGTTCGACTCGTCAAGCAGGAGCACCGCCGGCTGCATTGCGTCGGCTTCAACTGGCGTGTACCAGCCAAACGACATGATCGTCAGCCGATCACCGACCGCACCGAGGTGGGCCGTCGCGCCGTTGAGTTCGATCACCCCGCTGCCTGCCGGTCCGTAGATACAGTAGGTCTCGAAGCGTTCGCCGTTGGCGAGATTGCCGACGAGAATCCGTTCGTGGGAACGGAGGCCGACCCGCTCGGCCAGATCTTTGGCGATCGTCAGGCTTCCCTCGTAATCGACCGATGCCCCGGTGACACAGGCGCGGTGAATCTTGGACTTGAGCAGACAGGTCGTCATGGGCGGGCAGCGGGGGGCGGCAACGGCCGCGAAAACAGGATGCACACGGGCGAGGGAACCTTGACGCTTTTCCCTGTAAAGGCAAGTTTGCCCGTTTCCGGTTCGAGCGTGAAGGCCGTCACCGTGCCAGAGGCTTGGCCCGCGGCAAACAACCGGTGGCCTCCCGGGGCGATGGCAAAGTGCCGGGGCGTCTGGCAGCGGGTCGGTTCGACACCCCGGAAAGCGAGGAGCCCGGTCTGTTGGTCGACCGCGAAGATTGCCAGCGAGTCGTGTCCCCGGTTGGAGACATAGACAAACCGTCCGTTCGGGTGGACCGCGATCTCGGCGGTCGAAAAGCCGGCCCGATCAGTTACCGATGCCGGCAGCGTCGAGAGGGTTTTCAGCGGTTCGAGCCTGCCCTGCCTGCCATCGAAGCGAAAGGCGGTAACGGTCATGTCGAGTTCGTTGTTGGCGTAGCCATAGGGCAAACTCGGATGGAACGCGAAGTGCCGCGGGCCGCCGCCGGGCCGGGTTGGGGCTTTGGTGTGGAGCCCGAGCGTGGCGGCCTTGGTGTCGAGGCGGTGGACGAACACGCGGTCGGCTCCAAGGTCGCAACTGACGGCGAAGCGGCCGTCGGCAGTCGGGTCGATCGAGTGGCCGTGTGGGCTCTGCTGCCGTCCTTTGTTGGGGCCGCTGCCGGTGTGCTGGAGAAAGCCACCGGGCCGGCCGTCAGCTGCCGGAACAACCGGCTTGAGACTGCCGTCGGCGGCGAGACCGAGGCAGATCGTGCTGCCGCTGCCGTAGTTGGCTGCCAGCAGCACGCTGCCGGTGTGATCGACCGACAGGTGGCAGGGTCCCTTGCCGCCGGAGGGTTGCACGCTCTGCCGCGTGAGTTTGCCGCTCGTCTCGTCAATCGTCAGGCTGGTGATCCCCCCGGATGGCTTGCCGTCGTGGTCGGCGATTTCCGACACCGCATAGAGCACCGGCAGTTCCGGGTGGAGAGCCAGGAACGACGGATTTTTCACCGATCCGGCGAGGCGGGCGGGGCCGAGTTCCCCCGCAGCCTCGTCATAGCGGGCGACATAGATGCCCTCACCCCGGGGCGGCTCGCCGGTGTAGCAGCCGAACCAGACCCAGCGGTCGGCCCGGGCCGCGGGACCACAGCTGCCCAGAGCGGCAACCGCCACCATCAGCCAGCCCGACCAGCGGGACCCGACAGCCCGCGGGGAGCTGCTGCGGCAATCTGTAAAACGGTTCATCAGGACAGAGTTTCCCAACATCGAGAATCGGCCGGCCATCCACCAGGATGCCCTAGGATGACGTGCGGGTGGTCCCGGCCAGCCGGCCGCAACCGCCGCCACCATCGCTTCGCCATCGCCTCAGAGTTTACCCAAGTTTTTTCTGTCTGCTTCCCACCCCCCCTCGCCAATGGTCGCCGCCCCTCCTGAGCCCGCCGCCGCGGAGCAGGCAGCCCGGGAATCGCGGAACATTGCCTGTCTGGTCAGCTACCAGGTGGTGGCCCGGGTCGGCTGGATCTTCAAGACCGAAACGGTGATCATGCCCGCGGTCCTCGATGCCTGCGTCGATTCCGGGCTGCTGCGGGGTCTGCTGCCGATTCTGAATCGGACCGGCAACAGCCTGGTGCCCCTGCTGGTGGCACCGGTGGTGTCCCGGCGGCCGACGGTGCGGTGGCTGCTCGTGGCAACGACCACCGGGCTGGCGGCCTGCTTCGGGCTGCTGGCGGCGATCTGGTCGCCGCTGCTGGCTGACCACCCGGGGCTGCTGGCACTCGGCTTCCTGCTGATCTACGGCGTCTTCTCCGCGATCAACGGCTGCAACCAGTTACTGGTTGCGACCCTCCAAGGCCGGCTGATCGGGGCGGGCCATCGCGGTCGGGTGCTGCTGTTGAGCGTGCCGATCGGCAGCGTGCTGGCGATTGCCGCGGCGGTGCTGGCCCTCGGGCCCTGGCTCGAAGCGGCCGGCGGATTCGGCAAGATCTTTGCGGCTACCGCCGGTTTTTTCCTGCTGGCGGCGATCGTACCGGTTTTCTTTCACGAACCGACGCCCGCCCCCGAATTGGCCGGCGACCGCATCAGGCCGGTGGACGAGACAGGCCTGTGGTCGCTCCTCCGCCAGGACCCTGGCCTGCTCCAACTGGCGGTCGTCGCCGCCGGCTTCTCGGCGGTGCTGATGCTCTTCCCGCACTACCAGGCCTTTGCCCGGGAGACGTTTGGGGCCGGTTCCGGCAGCATGCTCGCCTGGGTGGTTGCCCAGAATGTGGCGACTGGGCTGGCCAGTCTCGTGGTCGGCCCGGTGGCCGATCAGCGGGGCAACCGGCTGGTGCTCATCGGTCTGATCGGCTGCTGCACGGTGACGCCGGTGCTGATTCTCGTGTTGGCCGCGGTGCCGGCACCACTGGCGGCGGGCTGGTTCTGGCTTGCCTACCTGCCGCTGGGACTCAATCCGATCACGCTGCGGATCATCAGCAACTATGCCCTCGAGCTGGCGCCGACGGTTGCCCGCCAGCCCCGCTACGTCAGCCTGGTCGGCGCTGGTCTCGCCGTACCATTTGTGCTCTCGCCGCTGATTGGCTGGGCGATTGATCGTATCGGGCCGCCACCGGTGTTTGCGGCCGGGGCGGTGGTCGTTTCGCTGGCGACGCTGCTGGCAGTCCGGCTGCCCGAGCCGCGTGCGGGCCGACCGCTGCCGGCCGGCCAGCGGCGGGAAACTGCTCTGTGAGCCGAGCGGGGCACCTGAAATACTCCCGCGTCCGCGGGCCGCGTTCCCGCTGGCGATCCTGTGGAGTTCTGGAGTCGTGCGTGTTTTCCTGTCGGCCGGTGAGCCTTCCGGCGACCATCATGCGGCCCTCCTCTGCCGGGCGATTCAAGCCCGGTGTCCGGAGGCGGTGTGTGTCGGCCTCGGGGGCCCCGAAATGGCCCGGGCCGGCTGCGATCTCATCGCCGACCTGACCCGGCTGGCGGTGATGTGGTTTCTGCGGGTGATCGTCAACATCCACCGCTTTGTCGAGCTGGCCCGGCGGGCGGAGCGGAGTTTTCTCGACGAGCGGCCCGACGTCTGCGTCCTCGTCGACTTTCCCGGCTTCCACTGGTGGCTGGCCTGGCGGGCCAAGCGGCATGGCATTCCGGTGGTCTTCTATTGCCCGCCGCAGATCTGGGCCTGGGCGAGCTGGCGGATCGGCAAGATGCGCAGACTGGTCGATCATGTGCTCTCGGCCCTGCCGTTTGAGCATGACTGGTTCCTTGCCCAGGGCATGGCCAGCACCTTGGTGGGGCATCCCTTTTTTGACGAGCGGCCCCCCCGGCCCCGAGCCGACCCGATGACCGCCGCCGAGCCGCTGGTGCTGCTCCTGCCCGGTTCCCGGGGTCAGGAGATCGAGGCCAACCTCGGCTGTCTGGTGCGGGCCGCCCGCGAGGTGGAGGCCAGCGTCCCCGCGGCTCGGTTTGTGATCGCGGCGCTGCACCAGCGGCACGCCGACACGATCAGCCGACAGCTGGCCGGACCGCTTGCCGACGTGCAACCCATGCGACTGCAGGTCGCGGCCGGTCAGACCGCCGAGCTGATTCCGCAGGCGGCTGCGGCCATGTCGGTGAGCGGCTCGGTCTCGTTGGAACTGCTCGCCGCCAGGGTGCCGACGGTGATCGTCTATTCAATCAGCCCGTGGGCCTATGTCGCCCAGAGCTGGCTGCGGAAGACTCGGGCCTTCACGCTGGTCAACCTGCTGGCGATCCCCGAGCCGATCGGGCCGCTGCAGCCGGTCTGGTGGCCACCGCGGCAGCTGGCGGCGGCCGATCCGCAGCTGCTTTTCCCGGAATATCTGGCAGTTCAGGACCCGGCTCCGGCGGCGGCGGGGCATGTGATCGCATGGCTGACAGACAGGCCGCTCCGGGAGCGTTCGGTGAACGCGCTGGAAACATTGGCCCGGCAGGTGGCCCGGCCGGGCTCCGCCGCCAGAGCGGCCACCGCGGTGCTGGCCATCGCCGCCGGCCGCCGGCCAGCGGCGGTGCCGGGGGAGCAGGCTTGTCCGGGCGGAACGTCAGCGGAACGTGCGGCATAATAAGGAGATGATGCTCTCCGAACCCCAGCCGACGCCAGCCGACTTCCAGTTCTCGATTGCCGGCATTCCCGTCCGGGTGACCGGCTGGTTCTGGGTGGCGGCGGCGTTGCTCGGCTGGGGCGTCGCCCGCAGCCTCGCCGGTGACAACGGCCGCCAGCTGTTGGTCTATCTGGCCGTCTGGATCGCGGTGGTCCTGATTTCGATCCTCGTTCATGAACTCGGCCATGCGCTGGTGTTTGCCCGCTTCGGCCAGCCGGCGCGAATCGTGCTGTACCACTTTGGCGGCCTCGCGATTCCGTCTGGCATGCCATCGCGACAACTGCAGCAGCCCTGGCGGCGGCTGCTGGTGGCGGCGGCAGGTCCGCTGGCCCAGCTGCTGTTTATCGGTCTCGTCATCGCGGCGGTGGTCGCTTCCGGCTACCGGCTGCCCAACAGCGGCATGGTGGCCAGCCTGCCGGTCATCGGCGACTGGCTCACCGCTGCGGCTCAGCGGGGCCAGCGACTGCCCGGCACCCTGGCGAACCTGGCGGTCTATCATCTGCTGTTTGTGAATATCGGCTGGGCGGTGCTCAACCTGCTGC
>CAZIQV010000096.1:0-7116 GCA_964541275.1 uncultured Chitinophagaceae bacterium
CCCAGCTGGCCGCCGACCACCTGCTGGAACAGGGCTTTTTGCAGCTGGCCTTCTGCGGCGTTGACACCCGCTGGTCGCGGTTGCGTGAGCGAGCCTTCGCCGACCATGCCGAGGCCCGCGGCGTGACCGCCGCCGTCTTCGACCCGCCGCAGGCCCGCCGGACCGGCATGCGGCCTGACGATCTCCCGGCGATCGCCCGCTGGATTGAGTCGCTGCCCAAACCGGTCGGCATCATGGCAGCCTACGACGTGCGGGCGCTTGAGGTGCTCGACGCGGTGCGATCGCTCGGCCTGGCCTGCCCCGACGACGTGGCGGTGATCGGCGTCGACAACGACGAGGTCCTCTGCGACCTGGCGGCACCGGCACTCTCGAGCGTGAACCAAAACCTCGAGTGCATCGGCTACGAGGCAGCCCGGCTTCTGGCGGCCAGGATGGCGGGCCACGCCGACGCCGCCGCGAGCCTCTTCATCCCGCCGCTGGGCGTGGCGGTTCGCCGCAGCACCGACGTGCTGGCAGTCGACGATCCTGATGTCCGCCGCGGGCTGCGGCTGATTCGGGCCAAGGCCTGCGATGGCCTGACCCCCGACGATGTGGCCACCGCGACCGATCTGCCCAGGCGGTCCCTCGATCGGCAATTCACGAAACTGCTGGGCCGGTCGATCCACGACGAAATCGCCCGCACGAAACTGCAGGCGGCGAAGCGGTTGCTCGCTGAAACCGACCTGAAACTTTCCGCCGTTGCCGCCCGCTGCCACTTCGCCCACGCCGCTCAGCTCTGCAATGTCTTCAAACGGACCCTCGCTGAAACTCCGACCGAATACCGCCGCCGTTGCCGGCCCTGGGCCTGACCGGCGGTCGACAGCCCGGCCACCGGTTCCGGGGCGTCCCGCTGTCGCCATCAGCGGTTCCTTTCCGGAGCAGCACCTCGCTGCCGCGACGTGGATCGCGAACGTCGCCTCATGCAGGCCAGCGAGAGCGTCCGCCGGACCGTTGCAGCCGCCGCATACGATGGCTGACGACTGCCAGATGACAAGGGAGCCTCGGTGATGATCGTGCTGCTGATGGGCGTCTCTGGATGCGGGAAAACGACGGTCGGTCATCGGCTGGCCGCTCGGCTGGGCTGCCGCTATCAGGAAGGCGACGCCCTGCATCCGCCGGCCAACGTTGCCAAGATGGCCGGCGGGACGCCCCTGACCGACGCCGACCGGACACCCTGGCTGGCGGCGGTGGCCGCCTGGATCGACGCCCGGCAGGCAGCCGGCGAAAGCGGCATCATCAGCTGCTCAGCGCTCAAACAGGCCTATCGGCAACTGCTGATCGGGGACCGAAACGATGTCTATCTTGTCTACCTCAAGGGCACCCGCGAGCAGCTCACCCGGCGACTCGCCGGCCGCAGCGGGCACTTCATGCCGCCCAACCTGCTGGCAAGCCAGCTGGCGACGCTCGAGGAACCGACTGCCGCCGAGCAGCCGCTCGTCGTGACGATCGACCAGCCGGTCGATGCGATCGTCACTGCCATTGCCGGTGGCATACAGCCCTGACAGACTGCTCGGCAAGTCTGCCGCCGCAGGGTGCGGCGATCGGCTACCCCGAAAACCCCGGCATTGTCCCAGTCGACTTGCGGTCGCCCGCAGGCCGTGGGGCGACGGGGCGGGGCCAGCGTTGTGCCAGGCCGCCACGGCCCGGCGAAAAACATCGAGACACCAACTCAGCCGGCACAACCCCGGGACGCTTCAGGCGTTCAACAGGAACCGGTGACGCCGTCGGCAGACGTGTTCGCGACAGGGGTCACAGCCGCCGCCTGCGGCGGTGGGGCGGTCGAGCTGCGGGCGGCAAGACTGGTGCCCGCAGGGATGACTCCGGCGGTGACCGCTCGCCGGGCATTGACTCACACGACTCAGGCACGGTCGACTTTTGGGATGACCACACCCCGGCGAATATTTCGGAATGACCTGCTTGCCGCGGTTACCGTGGCGGCGCTCGGCCTGCGGGCGGCACTGGTGCCGGCGGCCGCTTCCGAGCCGCCGATCCGGCAGGGGCCGCAACCGCTGCAGCCGGCTGCCCGCGGCGTCGGCAGGCTGGTGCCGGCATTTGCCTTCACCGACCTCGATGGCGGGCAGCACGCTCTGGTCCCTGAGGCTGACCCGCCGCGGCTGACGGTCTTCTGCTTTACCAGCACGACCTGCCCACTGAGCCGAAAGTATCTGCCAACGCTCGCCGACCTGGCCGCGTCGGCTGAGGAAGGCGTCCGGTTCGTGCTCGTCAATCCGATTGCTTCGGACCGGCCCGACCCGATGCGGGCCGCGGCAGAGTTGCTTCCGACCGCCTTGTACGTGCACGACGGCGACCAGCGGATCGCCTCGCTGCTCGGGGCTACGACGACAGCCGACACGGTCGTTGTCGACGATCGCCGGACGGTCGTCTACCACGGTGCGGTCGACGATCAGTATGGACTCGGGTATGCCCGGCCGGCACCGCGGCGGCGGTATCTCGCCGACGCCGTCACAGCGACGCTCGCCGGAAAGCGGCCCGCAATCACCGCGACCACGGCGCCCGGCTGCGACCTTGGTGCTCCTCGATCAGCCGCGGCGTCAACCGTGACCTACCACGGCCGGATCTCCCGACTGCTTCAGCAACACTGCCTGGAGTGCCATCGCGACGGCGGCATCGGCCCGTTTTCATTGGAACGGCCCGAGGATGTTGTCGCCCATGCCGGCATGATTGAGACGGTCGTCTCGGCGGGAACGATGCCGCCGTGGTTTGCCGCCCCGCAGGCGGCGACCGAGTCGGACGAATCAGCCCGCCAGCCGCTCGTCTGGGCCAACGATCGGTCGCTCGCGGCGGCCGCTCGGGACGAACTGCTCGCCTGGCTCCGCGGCGGCCGTCCGCTCGGGAACCCCGCCGACGCGCCGGCCCCGCATGCATTTCCCGACGGCTGGCAGATTGGTCAGCCTGACGCCGTCTGGGAATTTTCCGAACCGGTGGCAGTTCCGGCAACCGGCGTGATGCCCTATCGCTACGTCACGATCGAAACCGAACTGGCCGAGCCGAAGTGGGTACAGGCGATTGAAGTGCAACCGGGTAACCCGGAAGTCGTCCACCATGTCCTCGTTCACGTGGAACCGCCGGGTGACGCCGGCCGCGACCGCGGCCGCCGCGA
The DNA here is from genome assembly GCA_964541275.1 of uncultured Chitinophagaceae bacterium. Classification (GTDB taxonomy): domain Bacteria; phylum Planctomycetota; class Planctomycetia; order Pirellulales; family UBA1268; genus UBA1268. Next base: position 3,161 of record CAZIQV010000096.1, read on the forward strand.
ACGGGGCGGCTTCTGGGCCGCCTATGTGCCGGGACAGAGCGTGCTCGACTATCCCGAGGGCTTTGGCAAGCTGCTGCCGGCCGGAGCCCGCCTCGTCTTTCAGATGCACTACACGCCCGTCGGCATGGCCACGACCGATCGGACACGCCTTGGCGTCGTCTTTGCCACCGAACCGCCCCGCCACGAGGTTCGCGTCGTGGGGCTGGCCAACGGCCGCATCGCCATTCCGCCCGGGGCACCACGGCATCGCGAGGAGGCGACGCTGCGGCTGCCCGCCGACGCGACGCTCCTCGGCTTCCTGCCACACATGCATCTCCGGGGAACCGCCTGCCGGTATGAGCTGACTCGCGGAGATGGCAGGCGTCGGGTCCTGCTCGATATCCCGCGGTACGACTTCAACTGGCAGTTGCTCTATCGGTATGCCGAGCCGCTGCCGCTGCAGGCAGGCGACCTGCTGCAGTTCACCGCCTGGTACGACAACTCGGCGGCCAATCCCGCCAATCCCGACCCGGCGGTCACCGTCCGCTGGGGAGAGCAAACCTTCGACGAAATGCTGCTGGGGTACGTCGAATATTTCCTGCCCGGGGTTGAGCCGGGGGAGGGGGGCAGCCTCCGCCGCCGGCAGTCGGCGGACAATCGCAGCGGGCCCGGCCAGCCGGCGATCGACGCGGTGTTCAAGCGGTTGGATCAGGATCGCAGCGGCAGCCTGACCCTGCCGGAACTCCCGCCCCGACTGCGGCCCCGATTCAAACAGCTCGACCGCAACCAGGACGGCGCGGTTTCGCTGGAGGAGGCCCGGCGGTTCCGCCGCTGAAATTGCGGCTGCTGAACCACAGCAGCGGGGCGAGCGAGTGTTGCGGGTGCGGATTTCACCGAGATGCCCGCCAGGGCGGCAGTGCCTGCATTTGTTCTGGGCACCGCTCGCAAGCCGCGAAATTGGGTGAACCACCGTTCTCGCCGGCTCCAGGCCGCTGACGCTTCAACAGCGCAGCGAAACTGCCGGAGTCGGCGACTGATTCGGATCGCCCGCCTGACGGGATGGATTGGCCGCAATCACTGCCAGGAACCGACCGGCTCCGCAGCCCGCAAACCGCCGCTTTCGCCGTCTGCTGCCGCGGCTCGTACCGCGGAACCCGCGCCGATTTCGGGGCGGTCCACACCGCTGGATTTGCCTGTCGTCCGCGGACAAATGGGAAGTGGCATGGGAGTTGCTGCCACTGTTCTACGAGCGAATCACCCCTCTGGACGCATACCTCAGCCGGGCTCCCAACCATGACGGTCAAGGACAAGAAGAAAAAACCCTCGAAAGAAGTCCGGCTGAGCGACACTGGCGACGTCAAGGCCGAGAAGCACGCGATCAGTGAAAAGGTCTATGAAAAAGAGCTGGCCCGTCTCCAGGTTGAACTCGTCAAGCTCCAAGAGTGGGTGAAGCACGAGGGTCTGAAGGTCGTGGTGATCTTCGAGGGCCGCGATGCCGCCGGGAAGGGTGGGGTGATCAAGCGGATCACTGAAAGCCTCAACCCGCGAATCTGCCGGGTGGTCGCCCTGGGCCGGCCGACGGAACGCGAGAAGACCAGCTGGTACTTTCAGCGGTACGTCCCCCATCTGCCCGCCGCGGGCGAGATCGTGCTGTTCGATCGCAGCTGGTACAACCGCGCCGGGGTTGAACGGGTGATGGGCTTTTGTACCGACGGCGAATACAACGAGTTTCTGCGGAGCTGTCCGGAATTTGAGCGGATGCTGGTGCGGTCGGGGATCATCCTGATCAAGTACTGGTTCTCCGTCAGCGATGAAGAACAGGAACGGCGGTTCCAGAAACGGATGCGGGATCCGACCCGCAGTTGGAAGCTCAGCCCGATGGACGTCGAGTCGCGGTCCCGCTGGATCGAGTACTCGAAAGCCAAGGACAACATGTTCGCCCACACCGACATCAAGCAGGCGCCCTGGTATGTCGTCAAGGCGGACGTCAAGAAGTGCGCCCGGCTCAACTGCATCACGCATCTGCTGAGCATGATTCCCTACAAAGACCTGACGCCGACTCCACCGAATCTTCCCAAGCGGCCGGAGGCGGGCACGTATGTCCGTCCGCCGCTCGACGATCAGACCTTTGTTCCCGAGCGGTGGTGACGAGCCTCCGCAGGCTGCTGTGAGGCCGGCATGCACAAATACGTGATCATGGGGGTGCAGGGTTGCGGCAAGGGGACCCAGGCCCGGATGCTCGAGGAGGCGTTCGACCTCGTCCACATCAGCGTCGGCGACATCTTTCGCTGGAACATCCAGCATCACACGAAGCTCGGTGCCCAGGTCAAACGGATCGTGGCAACCGGCAACCTGGTGGGCGATGACATCGTCGAAGGGGTCGTCCGGCGGCGGCTCGACGAACATGACTGGAATTACGGATTCATCCTCGACGGGTTTCCCCGCAGTGTTGCCCAGGCGGGGTTCTTCCTCGAAAGCTATGACATCGACGCGGTGATTCACATCGACGTCCCGGATGATGTTGTCCGGAAACGGGTCCTTTCGCGGCGTCTCTGCCGGCAGTGCGGGCTCGACTACAACCTGATCTCCCATCGGCCCGCCGTCGAAAACATCTGCGATGTCTGCGGCGGGGACCTGGCGGCACGGCCCGACGACACCGCCGCAGCCCTGGCCGATCGGCTTGCCGACTATCACTCCAAGACCAAGCCCGTGCTTGAACTGTTCCGGCGGAAGGAGTTGGTGCTCGACATCGACGGAACCGCCGCCGCCGAGGTTATCCAAGAGTCGATCCGGAACCGGCTGGCCTGAAGCCCCCGGGCAGCGAACCGCGGAGTGCTGGCCCGCGCAGGTGACGGGCGGGTCGAGCCGCTACACAAACAGCGTGAACAGCCAGTAGAGGCCGCCGGAGAGGAGCATCGCCACCGGCAGGGTGAGCACCCAGGCCAGCGCGATCTCGCGGACCGTTTCGGGCTGGATGCCCGATTTGTTGGCCCACATCGTGCCAGCCACGCCGGAGGAGAGCACGTGGGTCGTGCTCACCGGCAGGCCGAGGCCGTCGGCCAGACCGATCGTGCCGGCCGCCACCAACTCTGCCGCTCCGCCCTGGGCGTAGGTGAGGTGCGTTTTTCCGATCTTCTCACCGACGGTGACAACGATCCGCTTCCAGCCGACCGTCGTCCCGATCCCAAGACACAGCGCGACACCCATCACCACCCACTCGGGCACATACTCGACCGGTTCGCCGAGTTTGCCCGACAGGCCGTTGAGAATCTTCCGGCGGTCTTCCGCCATTGCATCGCCGAAATAATGGACCAGCGTCCGCACCGAGGCGCCGAGTTCGACCAGATGGGTTCGCACCTCCCACCGCTTGTCCTCGTCGACTTCGCTGAAATTTTCGACACCGTCAAGCGTAGCAATGACATTGCGGGCCAGCGGCAGCGGGTCGAGCGTGGCCAGCACGGCGTCGGCTTTCGGATACGGGTCGACCACCTGGTCAACCACGCTGCGGGGCTTGAAAAAGTCGAAGGTTGAGTACGGCTCGATCGTCGCCCCGACCGCCTCGTTCCGAGACAGTTCCCGCTCCATCAGCCGTTCGACGCGGGTGGTCGCCAGGTGTTCTTCCTTCAACGCGGTCATCACCTCGACAATCTTGGGGTCGGAGAGTTCCTTTTCGAGTTCTCGCGCCGCCTCGACCATCGCCTGAATGTCGGTGCTACTGGTGTTCATGTTGAGTGCGTAGGTGGCCGGCACGATGCCGATCAGCACGAGCATGATCAGGCCCATGCCCTTCTGGCCATCGTTCGAGCCGTGGGCAAAGCTGACGCCGGTGCAGGTAAAGATCAGCAGCGCTCGGATCCAGGTCGGCGGCGGCGCATCGCCCTCCGGCGGCTCGTAGAGCGCCTTCGACTTGATCAACGATTTGCTCAGCAGCAGCAGCCCCGCCGCCAGGCCAAAGCCGATCAGCGGCGAGAACAGCA
>CAZIQV010000097.1:0-7041 GCA_964541275.1 uncultured Chitinophagaceae bacterium
GCTTGCCCTCGCGGTTTTCGATGTAGACATGCGACATCTCATTGAGGGCCCGGCCCGGCCGGATGGTGAAGGTTGAGGGCGTGAAGGCATCGCGGTCGGTGTGGAGTTCCTTTGGCTCCAGACTCTGGCAACTCGCGGCAATCGCCCAGAGGCAGCCGGCGAGCCCCGACGCGAGTCTGAGCAAACATCGGTACTCCCCGATCGAACGGGGGTCGAACAGCCGGTTCCTTCTGTGAACACCCTCCATATCGACTGCATCGGCAGCGACAACCGGCCTCACTGCTGTTTTCGCGTCGATCGGCAGGCTTTGCCCAGGCTGCCCAGCGGCTGCAGCTCCCAGAGCCCGGCGCCGCCGGAGCGCACTCTGCCGGTTGCACCAGCCAAAAACTCTTCCCAGTCCCCGCGGTCATTGCAGCGGTCCGATTCAGCCGCACAGCCGGTACGGCTGCTGCGACCGGTTCTCTCTGCCGGGAAACCCCGTCCGCTGGCGTTGACGCTGACTTGCCGACCCGCCTTTCCGGGGGCTTATTCAGATGGGTGGAGGTTTTGCGTCGAACTTCCTGAATGGATGCAGGTAGGCGGTGGCTCGAATGCGGTTTCCTGAACTCGTCTGTCGCAACCTCGGTCGTCGGCCGCTACGGACGACCCTGACTGTCGCCGCCCTGGCGACAGCGATGACCGCAATTGTGGCCTTGCTTGGCATCTGCAACGGATTCAAGCAGGCCTTCGCTGCCGTCTACCGCGGCCACGGCATCGACATCGTGGTATCGCGGCAAGGGGCAGCCGACCGACTCAGCAGTGCCGTGGCAGCCGCCGCGGTGCCGCAGCTCGAGACGCTGCCAGCGGTCGACCGGGCTGCCGGGGTGCTGCTGGAGACCCTGTCGCTGGAGCAGGAGGGCATCTATGGCATCCCGACGATGGGCCTGACGCCAAACTCGTGGCTGCTCGCCGACTACGAGGCGGCGGGAATCGACGCGACCGCTGCGCAACCGGTCCGCTTCGCCGCCGAAGACGACCGCCAGCTGCTCGTCGGCCTGAACCTTGCCAGCCGGCTCGGGGTGGCGGCCGGTGACCGCCTGCTGCTGTTTGACGAGCCCTATCAGGTGGCCGGTGTCTTTCGCAGCCGCAGCGTCTGGGAGAACGGGTCGCTGATTCTGCCGCTGGCCGAGCTGCAACGGCTGACCGGCCGGGACGGCCAGGTGACCTACATCAACGTCGTGCTGAAGCGGGACGCCGGCGCGGCCGATCTCGCCGCGGCGACCGCCGCCATCGAGGCGGTCGATCCCCGGCTGCTGCCGCTGGCCACCGCCGACTTTGTTCGGACCGACACCCGGCTCAAGCTCGCCGACGCGATGGCCTGGATGACCTCGCTGGTCGCCGTGATGATCGGCGGCGTCGGCACGCTCAACACGATGATGACGAGCGTTCATGAGCGGACTCGCGAGATCGGCATCCTCCGGGCGATCGGCTGGCCCCGAGGCCGAATCGTGCTGATGATCCTGCTGGAATCGTGCTGCCTGGCAGTCGCCGCCGCCATCATCGGCGTTGTCGCGGCCGGCTGCCTCACCTGGCTGCTGGCCCGCTTCTCCCCGGCCGCCGGCGTGGTCGTGCCCGCGATCGGCCTGCCGATCATCGCACAGGGCGTGGCGATCGGCCTTGGCATCGGACTCATCGGCGCTTGGCTGCCGGCCCGCCGGGCTGCTCGCCTCCAGCCGACCGCAGCCTTTCGGGAGATCGCCTGAGCCACTCCCTCCGACCCTCGTTTCCCTCTGTCACGGATCTGACCTTGATGATGTTTGACGCGAATCCCCGGCACCGCTTCTCGCCTACCGACGAGACTCCTGCCCGCCGCCGGCAGCGGTCTGCCGCACCGATCGCCGGCGAGGCCGACAGCTGCGAACCGCTGGCAATCGTCGGCATCGGCTGCCGTCTGCCGGGGGCCGCCGACGATTGGCAGGCGTTCTGGCAGCTCCTTGAGGAGGGCCGCGATGCGATCACCGAGACGCCGGAGGATCGCTGGAGCACCGCCAAGTTTTATCAGCCGGGCGAGGCCGCCCCAGGCAAGCTGGTCAGCCGCTGGGGCGGTTACGTCGCCGACATCGAGGCATTCGATCCGCGGGCCTTCGGCATCTCCCCCCGCGAGGCGGCCCTGATGGACCCGCAGCAGCGGCTGCTACTGGAGGTCGCGTGGCGGGCGATCGAGGATGCCGGCACCGCCCCGAACCGGCTGGCCGGCAGCGCGGTGGGGGTGTTTGTCGGCATCTCGTCGTTCGACCATGCGGTCGCCACGCTCAGTTTCCGCGACCGCGGCGTGATCACGCCTTACAGCAACACCGGCGGCTCGTCGAGTATCGCCGCCAATCGAATCTCCTACTGCTTCGATCTTCAAGGCCCGAGCCTGGCGGTCGACACCGCCTGCTCGTCATCGCTGGTGGCGGTCCACCTCGCCTGCGAGTCGATCCGTCGGGGCGAAAGCCGGATGGCCCTCGCCGGCGGCGTCAACGCCCTGCTGATGCCCGACTTTTCCGTCGCCTTCAGCCAGCTTGGCGTGCTCTCGCCCGATGGCCGCTGCCGCTCGTTTGACGCCGCCGCCAACGGCTATGTCCGCAGCGAAGGCGCCGGCATGGTGCTGATCAAACCGCTACGAAACGCCCTCGCCGAAGGCGACCTCATCTACGCCGTCATCCGCAGCACCGCCAGCAACCAGGACGGCCGCACGCCGGGCCTGACCGTTCCCAGCGGCGAGGCCCAACAGCGACTGGTTCGCGACGCCTGCCGCCGGGCAGGCGTCGAGCCGGCCGCAATCAGTTACGTCGAAGCCCACGGCACCGGCACCCCGGTCGGCGACCCGATCGAGGCCAACGCCATCGGCAGCGTGGTCGGATCGGGACGACCGGCCGACAGCCGCTGCCTGATCGGTTCGGTGAAGGCCAACATCGGCCACCTTGAGGCAGCCGCGGGCATCGCCGGCCTGATCAAGACGGCCCTGATGCTCCATCACCGACGGATTCCCCCCCAGCTGAATTTCCAGCGGGCCAACCCGGCGATCGACTTCGACCGGCTCAACCTCACGGTGCCGACAATCGGCCGCGACTGGACGGTTCCAACGTCCGGCGACCAGCCGGGCCGCCGGCTGGCCGGGGTCAACGCGTTTGGCTATGGCGGAGCCAACGCCCATGTGCTCCTGGAAGAATCGCCAACCCCGCTGCAGGCGGCCCGCCGTGAACCCGCGTCGGAATGGGTGAGTGAACCGCTGCTGGTACCGCTGGCGGCCCGCAGCCGCAGCGGCCTGGTGGCCACGGCCACCGCGCTGGCTGACTGGCTGGAGGGGGACGGCCGCACGACCGATCTGCTTGAGACAGCCGCCTACCTTGCCCACCGCCGGGCGGGCGGTCCGGTTCGGGGGCACGTCGTCGCCGGCAACCGAGCCGATCTCGTTAGCGCACTGCGACAGCTCGGCGCCGAAACAGACCGTTCTCCGGCAAGCCGGCAGGCGGCCGACCTTGAGCCAACCGAGGTCGCCTTCGTCTTCAGCGGGCAGGGCCCGCAGTGGTGGGGCATGGGCCGGCGGCTGTTCGCCTCCAGCGGTCATTTCCGGCGGGTCATTGAACGTTGCGGGGCAGAGTTCTCCCGGTACGGCGACTGGTCGCTGGTTGAGGAACTCCTCCGGGACGAGGCCGACTCGCGGCTGCAGCAGACCAGATTCGCCCAGCCGGCGATCTTCGCGATTCAGGTCGGCATCGCCGCCGTCTGGAAGCAGTGGGGCATCGAGCCGGCCGTCTGCGTCGGCCACAGCGTCGGCGAAATTGCCGCGGCCCACGTGGCCGGCGCCCTCACGTTTGCGGACGCCTGCCGCGTTGCCTTCCACCGGGGCCGCACGATGGACCTCGCCTCGTCGCAGGGAGGCATGCTGGCGGTCGGACTCAGCCGCGAGGAACTTGGCGACTGGCTCACCGCCGACAGCGAGATCGGCATCGCTGCCGTCAACGGCCCGACATCGCTGACCCTCTCTGGACCGGCAGCCGCCATCGCCGCGCTGGCTTCCCGGCTGCGGGGGACCGGCATCTTCTGTCGCCAGCTCGCCGTGGAATACGCCTTTCACAGTCCCCTGATGGAGCCGGTTCGCGGCGACCTGCTGGCAGCCCTCGAGGGACTCGCGCCGCGGGCCGCCAGCCTGCCGCTGGTTTCGACAGTCACCGGCCGCCCGATCGCCGGCACCGACCTCGGCGGCGATTACTGGTGGCAGAACGTCCGCCAGCCGGTGCTGTTTGCCGACGCGATGAGCACCCTCGCCGCCGACGGCATCCGTCTGGCCCTCGAGATCGGTCCGCATCCGGTGCTGGCCTACGCGATCAACGAATGTTTTCAGGCCAGTGGAACCGCGGTGGAAACGCTGCCCTCGCTCCACCGCGATCGGGACGATGTCGTCACGCTGCTCGACACCCTCGGCCAGCTGCACACGCTCGGCCTGCCGCTCAACTTTGACAGCCTGCACCCGCGGCCCCACCGCCGCCTGCCGCTGCCGCCCGAACCGTTTGTGAAGGACCGGCTGCGGGAGGAATCGCCCGAGGCTCGGGAGTCCCGCAGGGCCCGGTCGCTGCACCCGCTGCTCGGCGAACGCACCGACAGCCCGACGGCCCGCTGGGAGTGCCGCGTCGACCTGCGGCTGCAGCGGTACCTGGCCGACCATCGGGTCCGCGGGGCCTGCATCCACCCGGCGGCTGCCTGCGTCGAAGCCGCCCTCGCCGCGGCGGCCGAGCTTGCCGGCGAGGTGCAGCGGCCAGTGCGGCTGGACCGGCTCGTCTTGAAGCAGGCCTGCCTGCATGAGGAGGCAACGCCGCGGTGGATCGCCTGCAGCCACCGGCCCGATCGCCGCAGCCTCAGCTTTGCCCACCGCGGGGTCGCCGATTCCGACTGGACCGACCTCGCTAGCGTCACGATCGCCACGGCAGCCGGCAGCGTCCGCTCGTTGACAACCGACCTCGAAGCCGTCGCCAGCCGCTGCCATGAAGCGTTCAGCGGCCAGCGGCTCTATGCCTACTGCCAGCGGCTCGGCCTCGACTACGGCGAGCAGTTCCGCGGCCTGACCGGAGGCCGGCGGCGTGACGGCGAGTGCGTGGCCGATGTCGCGTTGCCGCCGACACCGGCGGCGGGCGACGCCGACTATCGGGTGCATCCCGCGCTGCTCGACGCCTGCTTCCACGGCATGATCGCCGCCGATCGCGACTTCGACCACACCAACTCGGGGCTTTATCTGCCGCGGGAGATCGGGACCGTCCTGTTCCTCGCCCCGCCGGGCCGGGCCGCCACCGTGCACGTCCGCATCACCAGCCGCAGCGCCGAGCGGATCGTCGCCGACCTTGATATCCGCGGTGCCGACGGCAGCCTGGCGGTCGCCATCCGCGGCTTTATCAGCGATCGGGTCGCCGCCAGCGGGCCAGCCGAGACCACCGCCGACCTCGTCTATCGGCTCGACTGGGTTCGGCAGGAATCAGCCGCCGACATGCAGCCGAGCGGAGCTGGCTGCTGGCTGCTTTTTGCCGATGACGCGGGACGGGGCGACCGGCTGGCCGCGCGGCTGCGGGCAGCCGGCGATCGCTGCCTCATCGTCAACCGCGGCAGCCGCTTCGCCAGGACGGCCGCCGGCCGGTTCACGCTCGATCCCGACGATCGCACCGGGTTCGTCGACCTGCTGAAGGCGGTCGCGAGCGAACCGCTCGGTGGCGTGATCTATCTCTGGGCCCTCGACGCGCCGGCCGCGGCCGATCTCACCGCAAACCAGCTGCGGGAGAGCACGCTGATCTCCTGCCGGGGACCGCTGCATCTCATCCAGGCCTGGGAGGAAGCGGGCCCCGAGGGCAGGCTGCCCTGCTTCTTGGTCACCGCCAGCGGCCAGACCGTCGAGGCGGCCGCTGGCGACACCCTCGAGGTCGCCCAGACACCGCTGATTGGCATGGGCCGGGTGATCGCCAGTGAATACGGCCGGCTGCGAACGCGGCTTGTCGATATCGCCGCGGACGGACAGCGGGACCCGCTCGCGGAGTTGGTCGCCGAACTGCACCGCGACGACGCCGAGGACGAGGTGCTGCTGCGCAGCGGCGGCCGCTGGGTCCGGAGGTTCCTGCCTCATGCGAATTCCGCCGCCTGCCCGGCGGCTCGCTGCCAGCTGCCGGTCCGGCTCGAGGCGGCTGCCTCGGCCGGCGTCGAGGACCTCGGCTATCGGCTCTTCCATCCAAGCCCGATCAGGCCGGGCGCAGTGGAGATCGCCGTCCAGGCCGCCGGGCTCAACTTCAGTGACGTGATGAAGGCGCTCGATCTCTACCCCGGCCTGCCGCCGGGCAGGCCGGTGCTTGGCAGCGAATGCTCCGGGGTCATCACCCGCGTCGGCCCCGGTGTCACCGACTGGCAGCCGGGCGACGAGGTGATCGCCATCGCCCCCGGAGCCTTTGCCAGCCGGGTCGTCGTCACCGCCGACCTCGTCGCCCGCAAGCCGCAAAATCTCTCCCACCAGCAGGCCGCCGCCCTGCCGATCGCCTTCCTCACAGCCCTCCACTCGTTGCACGAGTGCGGCCGGATTCGGGCGGGGGAATCGGTGCTGATCCATGCCGCCAGCGGCGGCGTGGGGCTGGCGGCGGTGCAGCTGGCACGGCTTGCCGGTGCCCGGGTGCTCGCCACGGCCGGCAACGAGCAGAAGCGGGCCTTTGTCCGCGAGCAGGGAGCCGAGGCGGTCTTCGACTCCCGCAGCCTCGGCTTTGCCGACGAGGCCCGCGAGCGGACCGGTGGCATCGACCTGCTGCTCAACAGCCTCCCAGGCGAAGCGATTCCCCGAGGCATCGCAGCGCTGGCCGTCGGGGGCCGATTCCTCGAGATCGGCAAGCGCGATATCTATGCCGATGAGGCTCTCGGCCTCTACGCCTTCCGCAACAACATCGCCTTCTTCGGGATCGACCTCGACCAGCTCTTTAAGCAAAAACCGGCCCGGATGGGCGAACTGCTGCGGAGCCTGCCGCTGCGCGAGGACGGCTTCGGCTTCTGCCCCGA
>CAZIQV010000098.1:0-7023 GCA_964541275.1 uncultured Chitinophagaceae bacterium
TCAGGCTCTTGAGATTCATCGATTTTCAGCGGGACGAACCGAACAGCACGATGTGTCAGACTGCGAAGCCAGCGGCCAAACCGGCCGCCGCATCGCTCCCGGGGCCTGACGACCGCCGGTTCCGGGAAACGGCATCGCGGACGCGTGCCGCTGCAGGCCGACGGCCGTCGGCTCAAGGACCGGAAGTATCCGAAAACCGAATAGTCCGTGTTGACACCATTTGGGAAACCGATAAAGCCTATCGGGCCGGCGGTCCCGGTCAAGCCCGGTCGAACTGCCCGCGGTGAGGAAATTCCCGCATGTCACGCGAAACGCTTCTGCCCGCAGGGCAACTGCCTGCCGAAATTGCCCAACTCCTCACTCCGGAACTGCCTCCGCTCGGCCCCGGGCGGCCGATTGCTGCATTGGCCGACTCCCTCGCGCGGGTCGACCCGGCTCGCTGGGCCGACAACGCCGGCCCGCTCTCGCCTGCCGCCGCCGACTGCTGCCGGGCCGGACTCTGGCTCTGGAACGGTTTTCTCGAGCGATCTCACCGCCTGAGCCAGGCGGTGCCGACTGCCGAGGGGAGCTGGTGGCACGGCATCATGCACCGGCGGGAACCGGACCCCGGCAATGCGAAGTACTGGTTTCGGCAGGTGGGCGATCATCCCCTCGCTCAGCCGCTTGCCGACCGGATTCGGCAGCATCTCGCGGTTGCCGAGGTGCCGCCACCCGCCGCCTGGCTGATCAGGGTTCCGCGATGGGACGCCTTCCGCTTTGTCGATCTTTGCGAGCAGGCTCGACATTCCGGCGGCCACTTGGAGGCGGTCGCCCGCGAGGTCGCCGCCATCGAATGGTATGCCTTACTGACTTTTTGCCGGACGGGCGGAAGCATCGCCGCGATCTGATCGTCTCCGCCGACAGCTGCCGCCAGCAGCGGGTCCCGAGCAGCGGGGAAACAAGCGGGGGGGACCCGCCGCGCTTGCTTCACCCGGGCGAGGCTATTCCTTCACCCGTTCGAGATAGTCTCCGGTGCGGGTGTCGACCTTCACCAGTTCGCCCTGTTCGATAAACGCCGGCACGAGGATCTCCGCGCCTGTTTCAAGCTTGACCGGCTTGGTGAGATTGGTGGCCGTATTGCCGCGGACGGCCGGCTCGGCATATTCGACCTGCAGGACCATGTGTGGCGGCGGTTCCATCGAGATCGGGTTGCCGTTGTACAGCAGCATCGAGCAGACCGTCCCCTCCTTGAGCCATTTCCAGGCATCGTCCACCTGCTCTGCCGAGAGTTCGTACTGTTCGTAGTTGTCGTTGTCCATGAAGACGAACTGCTCGGCCTGCCGGTAGAGGAACTGGGCGTCGATCGTCGTGATGTCGGCGGCATCGAGCGAGTCCCCGCTTTTGTAGGTCCGGTCGAGTACCGTGCCCCGCAGGAGGTTGCGGAGTTTGCATTTGTAGAGGGCCTGCCCTTTGCCGGGTTTGACGAAGTTGCACTCGATCATGATGTAGGGATCGCCGTCGATCTGGACTTTGAGTCCCTTGCGGAAGTCGCTGGTGTTGTAGGCAGGCATGGGGCGAAAGCTTTCAAAAGGAAATGGGCGGTCGCGGGGTCAACCGCGACGCTGCCGGTCGCTTGCCAGCGGCCGCTGCATCCGCGGGAGACCGCACAAGCCTTGCGGGAGCCCGCGGGCCTGTCAACGCTGCGGCAGCCGGCTCGCCGTCGGCTATCATCGATACGATGCAGACCACCAGCCTGAGCCCGCCGGCAGCCGGAAGCCGCGACGGCGGCCCGAACGACTGGAAGCGGGAACTGGCAGACGCCATCCGCGATCCAGCCGAGCTCTGCCGGCTGCTCGGTCTCGACCCGGCGGTCGGGCGGCAGGCAACCGCGGCGGCCCGCGGTTTTCCGCTGCTCGTGCCCCGGGGCTTTGCGGCCCGCATGCGGCCCGGTGATCCGGCCGATCCGCTGCTGCTTCAGGTGCTGCCGGCACCGGCTGAACTCGAGCCGGTTGACGGCTTCTCCGCCGACCCGCTGGCCGAGCAGCAGGCTCGGCGGGCAGGGGGGCTGATTCAGAAATACGCCGGCCGGGCGTTGCTGCTGGCAACCGGCGGTTGCGCGGTCAACTGTCGGTATTGCTTCCGCCGGGAATTCCCCTATGCCGAGAGCGGCGCCACGCCGGCCGGCGTGGCGACCGCCCTCGAGGCGTTGGCCGCCGACCGGGCGATTCGCGAGGTGATTCTTTCCGGCGGGGATCCGCTGTTGCTCGATGACGGCCAACTGGCCCGGCTGGTCGGCGACCTCGCGGCGATCCCCCAGCTCCGTCGGCTCCGGATTCACTCGCGGCTGCCCGTCGTGCTGCCGTCGCGGGTCACGCCGCAGCTGGTCTCGCTACTAGCCGCCTGCCGTCTGCCGGTGACCCTTGTCGTCCACGCCAACCATTCGGCCGAACTCGATGACGCGGTGGCCGCTGCGGTGGCGAGACTTGCAGTCGGCGTGCCGCTGCGGTTCAACCAGGCGGTGCTGCTGCGGGGGGTCAACGACGCTTCCGACACGCTGGTCGATCTGTCGGAGCGGCTGATCGACATCGGTGTGTCTCCTTATTATCTCCACCTGCTCGACCCGGTGCGGGGCGCGGCCGCCTTCGCCGTGTCGGAGGCTCGGGGCCGCCAGCTGATCGCCGAACTGCGGCAGCGACTGCCGGGATACGCGGTGCCGCGGCTGGCCCGGGAACTGCCCGGCGAGCCGGCCAAGGTCTGGCTGGCGTAAAAGATGCAATACTGGTGTGCTAGCAAGGTTCAATCCGCAGCCGCCCGCGGCGGCTGCGACAACCCGTCCTCGGCATCCTTGGGCGTGCGTCAGTCGGGACTGCCGCCTCCGGCACTGTCCCGGACGGCGAAGCGGCGGAGTTCCGCGGGCGGGCCGGGCTGCCGCCGCGGCCGCTCTGGCCCGACAATGCGATTCAACCGTTGGGAGGTGTCATGAAGGTTCTGATCGGCGTCGACGGGTCACCGCTCTCGTTGGACGCAGTGCGAATGGTCGCCCGGCTGATTGATCCCGCACGGGACGAGGTGGCGATCTATTTTTCGCCCACCGAGCTTGAACGCCAGCTGCAGGGCCAGTCGGCGGCGGTGGTCCGCGGGGCGGCCGCCGCCCTGTTTGCCGAGGCTCGTGTCCTGCTGCCGACGGAATTCACGAAGCCCCCGGAAATGATCACCTCGTCGGCCTCGGCCGCCGTCGGCATTCTGGAATCAGCCTCGGGTTGGCACGCCGATCTCGTGGCTGTTGGCGCCCGCGGCCACGGTTCGATCGAGCGATTCCTCCTTGGCAGCGTCTCTCGGGCGGTGCTGCACGGAGCCCATCTGCCGGTGCTGATTGTCCGCGGCAGCCCGCCGGAAAATGGTGGTCTACAGGTGCTCACCTGCCATCATCCCGCCAGCGCGGCGGCCGTCACCGCGACCCTCGGCGGCCTGCGGTGGCCGGCCGACACTGCAGGAACCGTGATCGGCGTTAGTGAGTCGATGCTCGCCGGTCCGCTGCCCGGCTGGCTTGAGAAGCGGGCCCGCGATCCCGACACCGCCGCCATTGCCGAGGCCTGGCAGCAGGAGCACGACAGCGAGGTCGAGACCCTCTCGGGGACGTTGCAGGAATTCCAGGCCGGGCTGCCAGCGGCATTCCGCGACCGTCCGCCCGTTGTTGTCGAGGGCAACCCGGGGGAAAGGATTCTCGAGCAGGCCCGCGGTGACCACACCGATCTGATCGTCCTCGGCCGGACCCCGACCGATGCCTTCACCCGCTGGCTGCTCGGGAGCACCTCCGAGGCGGTTCTTGCCCACGCCGCCGCCAGCGTGCTGGTGGTGCCGGTCGAAAAGCAGTCTTGACGCGGCAGAGTTCCCGGGGGCCGCCGCAGCCCCAGCCGGCGACGGGGCGATTGGCGATCGGCCCGCGACCGGTCGTTCCGGCGCCGCACCCGGGGCGGACGACGGTCACCGATTTGGCTCCCCAGCCTTTTGCCCGCAGATTCCCACCGCCGACACCCCGGTGGTCATGGTCCCGGCTGTTCCCGAGAAGAACCACGCCGCTGCCGGGGCAAAGAGCCTCTCTGGAGCGAAACCGCCTCGGCCTGCTACAAGCCCACCGACGGTCGCCCGCCTCGGCCCGCAGCCCAAGGCCCAACGCGGCAATCTGGGTAAGACAGCCCTTCGCACATTCCGGCCTCGCCATGACCATCCCCGACAGCCGCACCGCCGCCGGTGTCACGCGGTCCCTCGCGGCTGCCGCCAGCGTCGTGTGGGGAATACTGAGCGGCGGGGTCGGGGCAGTTGCGGCAGATTTCGGCGAAAGCTTCGAGGGACCGGCCCCGCGAGCCGTTGTCGTCCCGGCGCCGGGCCTGCGGTTGCTCAGCCAGCAGTCGGAGACCGGCGGCAGCCATGCTGGGCGGTCGCACGAAACGATCGTCGTGGAGGCGGGCCAGCCGACGCTCGCGCGGCTGCTCCTGCCGGTCGACAACGCGGCCGTGATCGACGAGTTCGTCGCCAGGATCTGGGTTCGCTCGAGCCACCCCGGGGCGCGGCTCGCCTGTCGGGTTCAGCTGCCGCAGGCCCGGGACGGCCGGGGGCTGCCGTTGGAACTGTTCGTCTCGGGGCCGCCGGCCGATTCGGTCGATCGCTGGCAGGAACTGGTCATTGCCGGACTGCCGCAGCGACTCGCCCGCCAGCTGCCCGCCCTGCGGGCTGAACACGGCACCGACGTCTCCCTCGCCGCTGCGGTGATCACCGGGCTGGCGGTGGAGATTCCGCTCGGCGGCGGCCGCTGGACAGTGTCGCTCGACGCGCTTGAGGTCGCTGGGGCGGTCGCGGTTGGCCCGCCGACCGCCGGCGAGCCGGCCGGCCTGAACACGGCGGCCGGCGGGAATCAGCAGCTGCCTGTTCCCCCCGAAGCTGCAGCGACGGCCGCGGGCCTGGTGAGGGGTGTCCTCGAGGTCGCCGGCAGGCCGTTTTTTCCCCGGGCAGTCGATCACAACGGCGAGCCGCTCGCCGCCCTTGTGCGGCTCGGCTTCAACTGCGTGCGGCTGAGCGAGCCGGCGTCGGCCGACCTGCTCGCTGAAGCTGCCTCGGCAGGTATCTGGATGATCTGCCCGCCGCCGACACTCCCCGAGGTCGATCTCCGTGAGCCCGAACGGCTGCCGGCCTTTTCGCCGCGGTGGAATCGGGTGCTGCTGTGGGACATGGGGAGCGGTCTGTCCGAGGCCGATGTGCCCCGGCTGGCCGAGCAGGTGCGGCGACTCCGAATCTGCGACCGTCAGCAGGGGCGGCCGGTGATCGCCTCGGCCGACTCGGGGCTGCGGAGCGTGTCGCGGCACATCGATATGCTCGTCGCCCGCCGCGCGGTGCTCGGAACCAGCCTGGAATTGACCAACTACCTGACGTGGCTGGAGCAACAGCCCCGGCTCGCCAGGCCGGGAACGCCGCTGCTGGCAAGCCTGGCGACCGAGATCGACGCTCGCACCGCCGAGCAGGCAGCCCTCCTCTCCGGCACCGGGAGCCGCGGCCTGCCGGTCGATGAAGAAAGCCTGCTCGGGGCTGCGCTCACCACCCTCGCCGCCGGCAGCCGGGGCATCCTGTTTCGATCGCACCGGCGGCTCGACGGGAACGACCCCGAGACGCTGGCCCGGGCTGCGGCGGTGCAGCGCGTGAATCTTGAACTTGAGCCGATCACCGCCTGGGCCGCCAGCGGACGCTATGCTGCCGATGCTGAAACGAGCGACCCCGAGGTGCGGGCGATGGTCGTCGAGGCGTCGCGGTCGCGGATGGTGCTCGTCTGGCGGGCGGTGCAGGGCGGGCAGGTGATGGCCCGCCACTACCGGGGCGACCTGCCCCGGCAGGACCAGCCGCTGACGCTGCTGGTGCCGGGCGTGCCCGAGGCCCATCGCCCCTGGGAAATCACCCACGGGACCCTGCGGCCGCTGGAGCACCGCCGGGTGACTGGAGGCGTGTCGATGACCCTCGACAACTTCCACGCTGCCGCCGTCGTGCTGATCAGCGGTGATCCGGCCGCCACCGCACACGTCCAGGCAATCGTCCGTCGCACCTCCCCGACTGCCGCCCTGCTGGCCCGGTCGCAGGCCGCCGCCGCGATCGCCCGCAGCAGCCGGTTGGCGGCCGAGCTTCCTCGGGAAGCGATTGGCCAACTGCCGGTCACCGACATGCTCGCCGAAGCGCAGCAGGATGCCAGCCGGGCCGAGGCGGTGCTGCAGTCGGACCCCGCCGCCGCCGTCGCCCTGCTGGAGCGGGCCCGGGCCATTGCCGGGCAGTTGGAACGGTTGTTCTGGGAACGGGGCGTGACCGCCACCGGCTCGATCGTCGCCAGCCCGCTGACCACGTCAACAGCCAGCCTGCCCGACCACTGGCGGCTGATCGCGGCATTGGCTACCGCCTCGGCCGGCCCCGACCTGCTTGCCGGCGGGCAGATGGAGCAGATCGATCTGCTCGCTGAGAACGGCTGGCGGCATGTGGTCCAGCCGTCGACGGAGATTCAAACCGGCGTCGAGTTGTCGCCCCGGCAGCCGGCTGCCGGCGAGAAGAGTCTGCGGCTGATTGCGGCCGCCGCCGACCCGGAACAGCCGCCGCTCGTCGTCGAGACGCCGCCGCTTTGGATCGAGACGCCGCCGGTCCGGGCGGCAGCCGGCACGCTTCTGGAAGTCGCCGCGCAGGTTTGGGTGCCGCAGCGGGTCCAGGGGTCGGTCGACGGCCTGTTTGTCTTTGATTCCTACGGCGGCCCCGCCCTTGCCGAGCGAGTCAACCAGACCGACAGTTGGCGGCGGCTGGTGCTCTACCGGGTTGTGCCGCCGCCGGCCGAGGCCGGCGGCGAGCCGCCGCCGCTGACGGTGACGTTCGCCCTCACCGGGCTCGGTGAGGCCCGGATCGACTCGGTGTCGATCCGGCCGCTGTCCCGCACGGGCGGCGGGGCAACGGTCCGTCCCGCCGTTGCCGCTCCGGGCGGGTTTCCCCGGCCCAACGATCTGTTGCGGCAGGCCCCCAGCCAGC
>CAZIQV010000099.1:0-6959 GCA_964541275.1 uncultured Chitinophagaceae bacterium
CTGCTGGTGATGACACTCAGCGAGTGAGGTCGGCCACCACCCGCAGCGGGTTGGTCACCTGGCCGGCTCGAGAAAGCCCTGCAGCACCAGCCAGTCCCGCAGCCGGTCGGGCCAACTGGAAACCGCCGGCTGCTCCCGGGCAAGCCCGACGCCGTGCCGCCCCGTCTGGTAAACGTGCAGTTCCGCCGGCACTCCTGCCCGGCGGCAGGCCAGGTAGAAGCCGACGGCGTTTTCGGGCGGCACGGCCGTATCTTCGTCGGTTTGAAAGATGAAAGTCGGCGGGGTCGCCGCCGTCACCCTGCGGTCGGTGCTGAGGTCTTCGGCCAGGGTGTCGCTGTCGGCCGGTCCGAGCAGATTTCGGCGGGAGCCGCGGTGGGTATGCGGGGCGTTGAGGGCAATCACCGGGTAACAGAGCACGGCGAGGTCGGGGCGGGCACTGACGCGATCGACGGCATCGGGAGGCGGGCCCGGCAGGCTCGGCCGTTCCGCGAAAAGCGTGGCGGCCATCGAGGCGAGGTGGCCGCCGGCGGAAAATCCAACGATCCCGATCCGCGTCGGATCGATGCTGAATCGGTCAGCCTCACAACGCACCAGGCGAATGGCCCGCTGGACATCGATCAGCTGCGTCGGATGGTGATGTCCCTGTCTCCCCAGACGGTAATGCAGCACGAAGGCGGCAATCCCCTGAGCGTTGCACCACTGGGCAATTTCAACGCCTTCATGGCCGAGGGCCAGCCCGCCGTAGCCACCGCCCGGGCAGACGACAAACGCCGAGCCCGTGGCTCGCTGATCAGTCGGCAGATAGATATCCAAAAACGGCTGGGGCTCGGCCGGGGCGGTCGCCGCCCGGGGGGCGTCCACCGGCCAGAGCGGCGTGGTCTCCGCCGCCGAACCGCCGGCCGCCGCGGCCAGGACTGCGAGGACAACCAGCGAGGAAAACGCCGGCAGTTGGCACCTGCGGCTCGGCGCGAGAAATCGCTTCATGACACACACCGTCGCGATGACGGCTCCTTCTCGGTCAGACGGTTCGCGGTTTGTTCGCGGTCTCAAAATCAGTCCATACCGACAGACAACGGTTTTGATGTGCGACGTCCAGGCCGGCTCCAGAGGAGACCCCGTCTGAGGACACCAGCGGCCGCGGGTGCTCCCGGTTTCTGCCCGCACCGGTGGTCTGCCGGAGAGCAGCCGGCAGTTCGACCGACTCGCCGGTCGGCCGTCAGACATCACACAAGGCAACGGCCTGCCGGAGGCCGGCCAGCGGATCACCGGTGGGGATGAACTCCTGGCCGACATAGCCCTCGTAGCCGATCTCAAGAAGCTTCCGCATGATCGGCGGGTAGTTGATTTCCTGCGTGTCGTCGAGTTCTCCGCGGCCCGGATTTCCGGCAGTATGAATGTGGCCGATAATATCCCGGCAGGCATCGATCCGCCGGATCACATCGCCATTCATGATCTGCACATGGTAGATGTCGAACAGCAGTTTCACCCGCTCTGAACCGACCCGCCGCAGCATCGCGGCCACCGCATCGACATCGTCTCCCTGGTAGCCTGGATGACCCTTCATCGGATGCGTGTCATCGCGGGTGTTGAGGTGCTCGAGGCAGATTGTCACGCCCTGGTTTTCGGCGTGGCCGGCAATTTTCTTCAGCCCGGTCACGCAGTTCTCGAAGGCCTCTTCGTCGGGCATCGCCCCGCTGGTGGGATCTTCAGCATCCCGCCACTTGAAGCCGGTGAAGGCGATCACTGCCGGCACTCCCGCCGCGGCAGCGGCGTCGATCATCGCAGTCGTTCGGGTGATCACCTCGTCGTGGTATTTCGGGTTGTTGAAGCCCTTCACAAACGGCTGGCCCGGCATGCCGTTCGGGGCGATCGCGCAGGTCAGGCCGTGTTTTTTCAGCAGCGGCCAGTCCTTCGGTTCGGTAAGTTCGATCGACACGCAGCCGAGGTCGCCGGCCACCTGGCACTGCTTCTCAATGCTCCACTTGTCGCCCATCATGCCGAAACACCAGCTGACAATCGACTGCTTGATGCGGCCCTTTGAGGCCACCGGGGCGGCGGCCGCTCCGGTAGCGGCGCCGGCAACGGCGGCGCCGGCAGCGGCGGCGAACAGGTCACGGCGGTTGATTCCGGTGCGGGCGGATGGTGTCATGGGCGTTGCAATTCCTCGGGGGTCGTTCTGTGGGGGATTCTGGCTGCCGCCGATCGTTCGGACCGGTGTCAAATATTCCCGTTACGGTACAGTACCAACTGGGAGACTTCCTCGCGAGGACGGCTATGAATAAAACCTGCTTCTCCGGGTTACCGTTTTCAGTCATCGTGGCCGTCTGCGGCCTTGGTGCGGGCCTGCCGGTTCTGGCGGCTGAGCCGACTGCCGCGGCATCCTCCTGGCAGCTGCGAGACAAGGAGCGGGTTGTGCTGCTCGGCGACGCGTTGTTTGAGCGGGAGGGCCAGCTCGGCTTTCTCGAGGCCGGGCTCGTGCTGGCGTTTCCCGATGCCGACCTCGAATTCCGGAACCTTGGCTGGGGCGGAGATACGGTCTGGGCCGACAGCCGGGGAGTCTTCGATCCGCCGGCGCAGGGCTATGCCCGAATGCTCGCCCTCGTTGAGGAGTTGGCCCCTGACGTCGTCTTCGTCGCCTACGGCCGGAACGAGTCATTTGCCGGTGAAAGCAGACTGCCCGCGTTTCGGCGACAACTCGCGAAGCTCTGCGACGACCTCCGCGGTGCTCGACCGGAGCAGACCGAAGACGGGCCGCGGCTTGTGCTTGTGACTCCCAGTCCCTTCGAGCGACAGCCCACCTGCCCGGATGCCGAAAAACGCAATGCCGTGTTGGCCCGGTACGCAGCAGCCATCCGCGAAACAGCAATCGCCGCGGGGGCGGGGCTGGTCGATCTGTTCGGCAACTGGCCTGTCACAACGGGACAAGATTCCTCGACGACCGACGGCATGCACCTTTCGGCGGCCGGCTACGAAACCGCGGCTGGTCTGTTTGTCGCGGCGGCTGATCGCCAGTTGCCGACGGGCTGGGCGACAGCGGCCGAGCCTCTCCGCAAACGCATCAACGCCAAAAATGAACTCTTTTTCCACCGCTGGCGGCCAGCAAACGAAACCTACTTATTCCTCTTCCGCAGACACGAGCAGGGCAACAACGCCGCCGAGATTCCGCAATTCGATCCACTGGTCGCCAAGGCCGAGGCCGCCGTCCGAGCCACCCGCGACTCCGTCACCTCACCAGGACAACCCCAATGAGCCGACTCTCCCGCCGACTCGCCCCCTGCCTGCTCGCCGCGGTCGCGCTGGGCCACCCGTCCAGTTTTGCCCAGCGGAACCTGACCGACATCCCCGAGCCCGACCCGGCCGCCGAACTGGCGGCGATGCTGGTCGCCGAGGGCTACGAGGTGAATCTCTTTGCCGCCGACCCGGTCATTCGCAAGCCGCTGCAGATCAACTTTGATCCCCAAGGCCGGCTCTGGGTGTCGTCGTCGAGTGTCTACCCGCAGATTCTGCCGGGCGAGGTGGCCAATGACACCGTGACGATTCTCGAAGATCGCGACGGCGACGGCCGGGCTGACACCCACACCGTGTTTGCCGACGGTCTCCTGATGCCGACGGCGGTCCTGCCGGGCGACGGCGGCTGTTACGTCGCCAACAGCACCGAGATGCTTCACCTCGCCGACGTCGACGGTGACGGCAAGGCCGACCGCCGTCGCGTGGTGCTCTCCGGCTTCGGCGCTGAAGACACCCATCACATCATCCACACCTTTCGCTGGGGGCCGGATGCCCGGCTGTTCTTCAACCAATCGATCTATATCCACAGCCATGTGGAAACTCCGGGGGGCGTCAAGCGACTCAACGGCGGCGGCATCTGGCGGTTCCTGCCGCGGTCGCTCGCCCTCGACGTCTACGCCCGGGGCTGGGTCAACACCTGGGGGCACGCCTTCGACCGCTGGGACCGGTCGCTGGTGACCGACGGAGCCGGCGGAGAAGGCATTTATTACGGGTTTCCCGGCGCGGCCTACCAGGCAGCTGTCGGGACGCCGAGGATCCTCCACGGCATGAACCCCGGCAGCCCGAAATACTGCGGCCTGGAAGTCGTTGACGGCCCCCACCTGCCAGACGCCGACCAGGGCACCCTGATCACGAATGACTTTCGGGCCAATCGGGTCTGCCGCTTCCGGCTGACGGAGCAGGGTTCGGGCTTCACCAGCGAGCAACTGCCCGATCTGATCCGCTCGAAGCGGGTCACATTTCGCCCCATCGACATCAAGCTGGGCCCCGATGGGGCGATCTACATCGCCGACTGGTACAACCCGATCATTCAGCATGGCGAAGTCGATTTTCGCGACCCCCGCCGCGACCGCGAACACGGCCGCATCTGGCGGGTGACGGCGAAGGGCCGCCCGCTCACCCCCAGAGTCGATTTTCTCAAGCGGTCGATTCCGGAACTGCTCGGCGACCTCGCCAGCCCCTCGGCATATGCCCGCGACATGGCCCGCCGCGTGCTCTGGACCCGCGACCCGCTCTCGGTTCGGCAAGCAGTCGGGAAATGGCTCGCCGGCCTCGATCCTGCCGCCGACTCCCGCGAACGGCTGCGGCTTGAGGCGTTGCGGTTACTTCAGGCGATCGACCGCGGCAGCGCCGCTGACGTCGATCAGAACCTGCTTGCGGAGGTGCTCGCCTCGCCCGATGCGAGGGCCCGGGCTGCGGCGGCCCGGATCGTCGTCGACTGGGCCGACCGTCTCGACGACCCGCTCAACCTGCTCGCCGGCACGGTCAGCGACGAGGCGATGATCGTCCGGCTCGAGGGCGTGCGGGCCTTGGCGGCGATTGGAGGCCGCCGGGCGGCCGAACTGGTGTTCCAGGCAGTCGACCTCCCCCGAGACGACCCGCTCGACTACGCCGTCTGGCTGGCCGCCCGCGAACTCCGCGATGACTGGCTGCCAGCCCTCAGGGAGGGCAGCTTTGCGCTGGACGGCCATCCGGGCCGCCTCCTCTATGCGATCAACGCGACCGCCGCGAGCGAAGCGATTCCCGCCGTGATCCGACTGCTCGAATCGAACCGCCTGCAGCCGGCGGATCGGCAGGCCGCAATCGACTGCGTCGCCCGCCTTGGGAAACCACAAGAACTGCGGCTGGCGGTGGCGGTGGCTGTCGATCCGGCCACGCCGCCGGGCCGGGCAGCGGTGCTGCTTGGGCACCTGCTCGATGCCCACGACAAACGCCGCGTGACCCCGGCCGGACCGCTGGAGGGCCTGGCCCGCCTCGTGTCGGTGCCGCAGTCGCAACTGGCCCGGCGGGCAACCGAGGCCGTGGGACGCTGGCAGGTCGCCGCCGCAATCGAACCGGTCGCCCGCCTCGCCGATGCCTCGGCCCGTCCGAAACCGCTGCGGTTGACGGCGATTGAGACGCTCGGCCGTTTCCCCCCGGCCGTCGCCGGCGGTCCGCTGCGAAAGCTTGCTGGTGACGACCGCGAATCGCTGCAAATTCGCATCGCCGCGATGTCGGCGATGCTTGGGCACCAGCCTGCGGAAGCCGCCAGCATTGCGGTGACGCTGCTGGCGAAGCCGGTTGGAGAAGCCGACCAGGCCGCCATCTTCAAGGCCTTCCTGTCCCGCCAGGGCCGGGCCGCCCAGCTTGCCGAGGCGATCAAGGCTGCGGACCAGCCGCTGCCGGCTGCAGTGGCGGCGACCGGGTTGAAGCAACTCGCCAGCGCCGGTCGGAAGGAGCCAGAGTTGGCTGCCGTGCTTGACCAACTGCCGGGGATTTCGATGCGGCCCGCCAGCCCACGCGGCTTCTCACCGGCGGAGATGAGCGAGTTTCTCGTCTTCGTGCAGAACTCGGGAAATGCCTCCCGCGGCCGTGAGGTCTATCGGCGGGAAAAACTCCAGTGCGTCAAGTGCCACCGCATTGGTCGCGAGGGGGGACGGGTCGGCCCCAACCTGTCGACCATCGGCGTCGCCAGCCAGCCTGACTACATTGTGAACTCTCTGCTGGAACCGGCGAAGAACGTCAAGGAGGGCTACAACACTTCCGTCGTGCTGACTGTTGACGGCAAGGTTGTCACCGGCATTCCCGTGTCGCGTACAGAATCAGATCTGGTGCTGCGGACAGCCGAGGACAAGCAGGTGAGCGTCCGGGTTGCCGATATCGACGAAGAATCGCCTGGCACCTCGTTGATGCCCGTCGGCCTCGTCGAACCATTGTCGCGGCAGGAATTGGCCGATCTCACCAGCTATCTGCTCAGCCTGGGCCGGGAAGGACTGTAACCGGGTCTGCAAACTCAGCGACTGGCGGCGGGCGGTGCGGGGACCCGCCGCCACCGGTTGGCTCCAGCGTTTCGCATCCGGTTCGGATTGGCGGTAACTTGCAGACTGTGGCGAGAGTCTGCCGCCGCGGGAGGCGGCGAGTGGCAACTCCAAAAGCCCTCGGTGTTTTCGGGTGCTGCCAAAGTGGACCAGCGTTCGCCCGCATTCGCGGGCAGGGGCCAAGGCTGACTTTTTCTTCGGAGGGTTGGGGGGCTGCCAAAATCGAGAGGACATGCACCGGGACTCTGTTGGCCTGCGAAGACGACGCCTTGTGATTCACACCGGACCTTGCAGTCGGCGACCAGGTCTGGCACAACCGGCGAAATAAAACTGGAGCTTGTTGCATGCCCTCGCTGAAACGCATTCTGGTCACCGGCGGTGCCGGTTTTCTCGGCAGCCATCTCTGTGAACGGCTGGTGGAACAGGGGCACGATGTGATCTGTGCCGACAACTTCTTCACCAGTCAGAAGACGAATGTGTCTCATCTGCTTGGCTGCGGTAATTTTGAACTGCTGCGGCACGACATCATCCAGCCGCTCTGGCTGGAGGTTGACGAGATCTACAACCTCGCCTGTCCAGCGGCGCCGGGCCACTACCAGTACAACCCGATCAAAACGATGAAGACCTCGGTGAGCGGGGCGATCAACATGCTGG
>CAZIQV010000100.1:0-6945 GCA_964541275.1 uncultured Chitinophagaceae bacterium
ACGGCGCCGCTACACTGCGACGCAGCAGCCGGGTCGGCATCGGGCCGGACAGGGCTGCCGGCCCGCCGTCCCGCGAGACTTCACCGTGACGCCACCCCGGCAACTCCCAGATCTTCCTGAAATCTGCCACCGGGTGGCGATCGATCGAATCATCCCTGACGTCGATGGCGGCCGGTTTGCCACCAAGCGGGTGGTGAATCAATCGGTGACGATCGCGGCCGACATCATCTGCGACGGCCACGACGAACTCGAGTGCCGGCTGCATGTCCGGCCCGCGGGGTACGACCGCTGGACCAGCGTCCCCATGACCTGCGAGGGCAACGACCGCTGGCAGGCGAGCTTCACGCCGGGCCGGATCGGCAGTTGGGAATACACCGTCAGCGGCCGCGTCGATCACTTTGCCGGCTGGCGGCGCGACCTCGCCCTGCGGGCCGCGGCGGGGGAGGACCTGAGCGGCGAACTGGTCGAAGGCAGGCTGCTGATTGAAGCGGTCGCCGCCCGGGCTTCAGCAGCTGACGCGGTTGAAATGAACGACTTTGCGGCAGCCCTGACCCCGACGGGCTGGCGGCAGGTGGTCGACGACGAGCGGCTGCAGGCCCTGATGCATCGCCATGCCGATCGCACTCGCGAAACCTGGCTGACGTCCCGGCCGCTCTGGGTCGACCGTGAGCGGGCTGCCTTGGGAGCCTGGTACGAAGCTTTTCCCCGATCCTGGGGGCCGGCCGGGCGGCACGGCCGGCTCACCGATCTGGCCGACCGGCTGGAGTACATCGCCGGCATGGGGTTCGATGTGCTGTACCTCACGCCGATTCATCCGATCGGCCGGTCGTTTCGCAAGGGCAAGAACAACACGCTCTCCGCCGCTCCCGGCGACGTCGGTAGCCCCTGGGGCATCGGCGGTGAGGCGGGCGGGCACACGGCGATCCATCCCGACCTCGGCACATTCGCCGACTTTGAATACCTGCGGCAGCAGGCGGCCCGTCACGGCATGGAGTTGGCCCTCGACCTGGCGTTGCAGTGCTCGCCCGATCACCCTTGGGTGACCGAGCACCCCGAGTGGTTCCGCCACCGGGCCGACGGCAGCATCCGCTACGCCGAAAACCCCCCGAAGAAATACCAGGACATTTACCCGCTCGACTTCGAGACGGCCGAGTGGCGGTCCCTCTGGCAGGCGGTGCTTGACATCATTCGGTTCTGGATCGACCGGGGCGTGCGGATTTTTCGCGTCGACAATCCGCACACCAAGCCCTTCGTTTTCTGGGAATGGCTGATCGGCGAGATCCAGGCCACGCATCCCGACGTGCTGTTTTTGTCAGAGGCTTTCACCCGGCCCAAAACGATGTACCGCCTGGCCAAGCTCGGCTTCACCCAGAGCTACACCTACTTCACCTGGCGGACCGAAAAACAGGAGTTGGCCGACTATCTGACCGAGGTGTCGACGCCGCCGGTGTGCGACTTTTTCCGGCCCAACTTCTTTACCAACACCCCCGACATCCTGCACGCGACCCTGCAGGAGGGCGGCCGGCCGATGTTCATCGTGCGGCTGACGCTGGCGGCGTTGTCCGTGGGCAACTGGGGGATCTATGGCCCGGCGATGGAACTGCTGGAGGCGACGCCCCGCGAGCCCGGCAGCGAAGAGTATCGGGATTCGGAGAAGTACGAGATCAGGCAGTGGGATCTCGACCGCCCCGACAGCCTCGCGCCGCTGATCACGCGGCTCAACGAACTTCGCCGCGTCGAGCCGGCCCTCGCCCGGGTGCGGCCGCCGCTGGTGCAGCCGACCGACAGCGACCGGCTGCTGGCGTGGTGCCGCTATGATGCCGCCAGCGGCAGTCGGGTGCTGGTCGTCGTGAATCTGCAGCCGCAGCAGCGGTGTCGCGGTCGCGTCAGCCTCGACCGCCGACAGCTTGGCCTCGATGCCGACGTGCAACTCGAGGCCATCCCGCTGCTCGACGGCGGCACCGCCCGGGTCAGCGGCGGTGCTGTTGAGATCAGCTGCACCCCGGCCCGGCCGGTCGCCGTGCTCCGGCTGGTGAAGGCCGCCACGCAACTCACCCTTCCCGAGACTGCTGATGGCTGACACCGACACCCTCGCGGCGGTTGCCGGCTGGCTGCCCGCCGCCCGCTGGTTTGCCGACAAGGACGTCCGGGTTGGAGCCGCGCAGCTGGACCTGATCGAAATGGTGCCGCTGTCGAGCGACCCGGCTGCCGGCGATCTGCAGGTGCTGCTGGTCAAACTGGCCGGCCAGAGTCAGCGCGGCTGTTATGTGCTGCCGGTGCAGCAACTGCCGGAGTCGGGCGGCCCGCCGGGTTGCATCGACGCGGCCACCTCCGGCGACTTTGCCGGCTGGCTGCTGCGGCTAATCAGCTGGGAGTCAGAACAGCCAGGCCGGCATGGCCGGCTCGTCGGCCGTCGCACCGCCGCCGGTGCGGCACTCACCGCCGCGGACCATCCCGTGTCGGTCTTCCCGCTCGGCGGCGACGCCTCGAATACCACGCTGCTGGCGACGGCTACCGGTTCTGCCGACGGGGTGCCGCCAGTGCTGATCAAGCTGATCCGGCGGTACCGCACCGGCATTCAGCCGGAGGTCGAGATCGGGGCGTTCCTCGCCCGGGGCGGCTTTGCCGGGTCGCCGCCGCTCCTCGGGTGGCTTGAATACCAGCCGGCCGACGGGGCAGGGGAGTCGGGTGTGATTGCCACCGTTCATGCCGGGCTGGTCGGCACCGAGAGCCTCTGGGACTATCTCTGCAGCCGCAGCCAGGAAGCCGACTGCCAGCCGGAGGAGCTTGCCGCGGTCGCCGCCGATCTGGGCAGGCTCACCGCCGCGATGCACAAGGCCCTGGCGGGCCAGGATCATCACCCCGTCTTTCAGCCGCAGCAGCCGACCGCGGCCGACGCCAGGGCACTCGCCGAGGCGATGGCCGGCCATGCCGATGCGGTCTTTGCCGAACTGGCTGACGGCTGCCCTCCAGCACTACGGCCACGGGTCAGGGCGGTGCTCGGTCGGCAGCAACACATTATCGAGCGGCTGCAACAGGTTGGGCAGCAGCTGACAGCCTGCTTCATCCGGGTCCATGGCGACTATCACCTCGGTCAGGTGCTGATCGATCCAGCCACCCAGAAGCTCTGGGTGATCGATTTCGAGGGTGAACCGTCGCGGTCGCTGGCCGAGCGGCGGGCCAGGACGACCGCCTGCAAAGATGTTACAGGCGTCTGCCGCTCTTTCGACTATTTGGCCCGGCACATCGGCCGGCAGCCCGGCAGCCGGCCCGTGGCGGCCGAGCCCCTCGCGGCAGCCTTCCTCGAGGCCTATCGGACAGCCGCCGCCGATCAGTGCTTCTGGCCGGCCGATCCCGATGAAGCCGCTCGCCTGCTCGACGCCTTCACCCTCGACAAGGCGATCTACGAACTCGCCTACGAACTCCACCATCGGCCCGACTGGCTGGAGGTGCCGCTCGCGGCGGTCGAACGGCTGCTGGCCGGCTGAGAGCTATCAACGCGAATCAGCTGTGGCCCGGTCGGCGTAGATCGCGTCAAACTCCTGAATGTGCCGGCAGGCATACTTGCCGATGATTGCCCGGGCGGTCTCCAGCAGCCGATCACGGGCCTCCTCGGGTTCAAGCACCTCGACATGCTCGCCGAGGGCGAGCAGTTGCGGCAGCATTTCGTCATCCCAGGCCCGGGGAATTTCCAGCAGCACGCCGCCGTCGGCCTGCTGCCGGGCAATCTGTCCGGGATGGAACGGCTTTTCGATTGCCCAGCGGGCCCGCGCCGGGGCGATCCGCAGCCGGTAGCGACGGGCCGGATCGGCGCCGCGAAAGATCGTCATGCTGTCGGCAAGCAAGTCCTCGACCGGCTGCCGCCGCCGCTCAAACGCCCGCGAGGTGGGCCGGGCATCGGTGATGCGGTCGAGCTTGTAAAAGCGGATCGGCTCCGTGTCGGGAGGCGTCGCAGCCGGGTAGGCGGCGATGTAAATGCTGCCTTCGTAGACCACCAGCGCCTCCGGCTGAATCGCCCTTTTCTTCGGCCGGGCGGCGGCGAGGCTGGTGTAGCGAATCTCCAGTTCGACCCGCTGCCGGATCGCCCGATTGATGCCGGCAAGCATCCGGCTGGCATACTTCGCCGTGTTGGGCCGCGGGTGCACCACAAGGCCCTCCTTGTGCTTGTCGACATACTCCAGGAGTTGCGGCGTGGCGACCGTTTCCAGCCGGCTGATCAGCTGACCAATGCCCCGCCAGTAGAAAGTCCCCGCAAGCGGGGCGAGGAAATCGCGGGCGACGGCCAGCGACAAAAGCTCAATGACGCCGATCACCGGCGGGCGAAGTTCGTCCTTGCCCGGGCCGATGCAGATGGCGAAGGCGGCACAGGAGCCGCCGCGGGGCGACCGCTTCTTCGACCGGGCGATCGAGTAGCCGAACTTCTCCAGAAACTCAATGTCGCGGCGGATGTTCTTGTCGGACATATTGTCGATCACCCGGCGATCCTGCAGTTCCCGCTTGAGTTCCGCCACCGAGAGCGGCTGCCGGGCGGAAAACAGGATGTCGATCAGGTGGAAGACGCGAAGCAGCTGTTCGTGGCGGCTGAGGGAGTCCATCGACAAACCGAGGCGGAAGACACGTCGGGAGGGGGATTTCGCATAAGCGTACCCGCCGGCGGAGCACCGCGGCAGGCGAAATGTTTTTGCCGCGCGGGACCAACGTTGTCCAACCGGGGCCATAAGGTCACCGCAGTCCGCAGCATCGACAGTTGCGGGACCCGCTCGTAGTTAACCGTCGCAAGGAACCGCCGCCGATGCAGACCGCCACCGTTCGCCTGGTTCGTCCCAGAACCCCGTGCAGTCGGATGGATGCAGCCGCCGCTGAGGAGACCTATCGTCCACTTGTGGTCGGCTGCGTCCCGCTGCAGCGACCGGCCACGAGCCGGGGCGACTGGCTGGTTCCGCTCGCCCCGACGGGTTGGGTCTGGCCGCA
This sequence comes from uncultured Chitinophagaceae bacterium, assembly GCA_964541275.1. GTDB lineage: Bacteria > Planctomycetota > Planctomycetia > Pirellulales > UBA1268 > UBA1268. The sequence continues at coordinate 4,972 of CAZIQV010000100.1, forward strand.
GGCGTGGGGGGTGGCTGGCCCGACGAGGCGACCCGGCAGACGGTGCCGAACGGGCGGCGACTGCAGCCGCAGCCTTCGCGTCTTTCCAGCCGGGCCCGCCCCCCAGCGGCTCTGCCTTGGTCTGCTCTGCGGGGCCGATCTCCAGTCCGTTGCGCGGTGCCAGCCAGCGGTGCAGCTCCAGTCCTGCGTCGCCGACATTTACGGCTGGTCGTTGCTCTACCAGCCGCAACGGCTCGGCGGTCGTCGGGGCGGCCTGGCGGCGGTCGACCCCAATCCCGAGGTTCCCGAACTGCCGGCCTTTTACGAATCGCCGTTTGAGCTTTGCGACCGACTCGATTTTCTCGACCGCCGCGGCGTGCCCGCCCGCCCGCTGGCGTTGGTGACGCGGCCAGAGGATTTCGCGTCGGCAGACCCGCAACGGCCGGGGCCATCACCGTGCCGACGCAACCGCTTCATCCCCGACGGCCCGTTTCACCGGCCGGCCGATCTGTCGCACCTGCCCGGAGGCTGACCGTTTGTTACCCGTGTAGGAACCTGTTGTAGCCTGTTCGCCAGCACGACGGCGGCCTGCTCAGTCAGCGAGCGCTTCCTGCAGTTCCAACCAGCGGTCCTCGGCTGCGGCCAACTGTTTGCTGATCGCGGTCAGTTCGGCGTGCAGTTTGACCGCGTCGTCAGCGTCGGTCACTGTCAGTAATCGCTCGTTGACCTGCTGTTTCTCCCCATCGAGCCGGGCAACAGTCTTTTCGACCGCGGCGAGTTGCTTTCGCAGTTTCCGCTCGGTGTTGGCGTCGGTCTGTCGACGCTTTGACTCCGGGGGACCGCCCGCTGGCGGTGCGGCCGGCCGGACTGCCTCAGCTGCGTCAATTTCGGCGCTCATTCGCTCAACGTACTGCCGATAGGTGCCGGGGTATTGCACCACGCGACCGGCAGCAACCTCAATCACACTGGTCGCCACCGCCTCGACAAAGGACCGGTCGTGGCTGGTGAAGATCACGGCACCGGCGTAGCCACCGAGGGCGGTGGCGAGTGCCTCAACCGTTTCAACGTCGAGGTGGTTTCCCGGCTCATCGAGCACGAGCACGTTGAAATCACCCAGCAGCAGCCCGGCGAGGCAGAGCCGGGCCCGTTCTCCACCGGAGAGGACGCTGATTTTCTTCTCGGCTGCGGCGCCGCGAAACAGCATCGCCCCGGCCAGGTCGAGAATTCGCTGGGTCTTGGTGCCGAGGGCAGACACCCGCTCCAGATAGCCGAGCACCGTCTCGTGCTCTGGCAACGTGGTGTAGACATGCTGGGCGTAGGTGCCGATCTCGCAGCCATAGCCCCACTTCAGCCGGCCAGCGAGCGGCTCAAGCGAGCCGACAAGCGTCCTCAAAAAGGTTGTTTTGCCCTGGCCGTTGTCACCGACGATAGCCGCCCGCATCCCGTGTTCGATCTCGACGGCGACGTTGTCGGCCACCGTCCGGTCGGGATAGCCGATGGCCAGATCGGTGCAACGCACGGCGGGCCCCTGGCGGGGAGCGACCTCAGGGCAGCGGACGGCGGCGGTGGGGGCGTCGCTGGCGATCTCCTCCAGTTCCAGCCGCTCCAGCTGTTTGGCCTTGGAGCGGGCCTGCGAGGCGGTCGAGGCCTTGGCCCGGTTTTTGGCGATGAACCGCTCGAGTTGCCGCTTCTTGGCGAGGGTGGCAGCGTTGACCCGCTGGAGGTGCTCCCGCTGTTCCCGCTGATGGTCGAGAAAGGCGTCGATCTTCCCTGGGAAGGTGGTGAGCTTGCCGCGGGAGAGGTCAAGGGTGCGGTCGCAGGTGGCGGTGAGGAAGCCGCGGTCGTGCGAGACAATCAAGCAGGCCTGTTTGAAGTTCCGCAGAAAATGCTCCAGCAGCATCTGGGTGCGGAGGTCGAGAAAATTGGTCGGCTCGTCAAGCAGCAGCAGGTTGGGCTCGTGCAGCAGCAGGGCGGCGAGTTTGACCCGGGTCTGCC
>CAZIQV010000101.1:0-6892 GCA_964541275.1 uncultured Chitinophagaceae bacterium
AGCCGGTGGCTCCCTCGACCTCTCGACAGGTCCAGCCGGCAAGATTGGCCAAGCCCCGCAACAGGTCGACCGCGGTGATCATCCGACCGGTGAGGCCGTACTGCTCGACGAAGGGGCGAAAGGCCGGCCTGCCCCCCGCTCCCCAGAGCCAAAGGTGGGTGGCCGCCCCTTTGTTTCCTGCCCGCCGGGCAGCATTCACCGGTTCGGCGGACAGCCATGACTCGCTCGCCGCCATGATTTCGGTGAGCAGCCGGCTGCCGGTGCCCCGCGGAAAGGCGTCGGCGATCGGCTGGCCGACCCGGTCGTGCGGCGCAGTGGTCCGCAGGTCGGGGGCCAGCGGCGGCGGCTGGCCGGAAGCCGCCCGATAGAGCAACAAATTGCGGTAGCTGACCCCGGTGGCAAATTCCCAGCCGGCGAGGTCTGGAAAGTCGCGGGCCAGCCCCTCCTGGCAGGACTGCAGCAGTTCGGCGGCCTCTTCCGTGGAGATGTGGTCGGCCGTAAAGTCCTTCATGACAGGCCCCTCGGCGGTCTCGTCGATGGTGACGAGGTTGCACCGCACCGCCCAGTCGTCGGGGCCGAGTTCGATGCCTTTGGCGGCCGCCTCGAGCGGTGCGCGGCCGGTGAAGCAGGCCAGCGGGTCGTAGCCGAGAAGGCTCATGCAGGCCACTTCAGAGCCGGGGTTGAGGCTGGCGGGCACATGGTTCGTCAGGCCGACTGTGCCGCGACGGGCGAGGCCATCGAGGCCGGGCGTTGCAGCGGCGGCCAGCGGCGTCCGTCCGCCGAGCGACTCTTGCGGTTCGTCGGCGGCGCCGTCGGGAATGACAACAAGATATTTCATCGCTGCTCTGTCGGTGTTGTGGGTGGCGGTGAGGAGGCTGGGGGCGGTCAATCGTCGAGCACGGGCTGACAGCTCGTCGCCGCCTGCACGGCCGGCTGGCGGTCGAGGCTGGCCACTGCGCGGGCGATGGCAGCCGCTTCGCAGGCATGCGTCATGATCACCAGCGGCACCGCTGCCGTGTTGGCCGCGGCCTGGTGCTGGATCACCGAGGCGATCGAGATGCCCTCGCTGCCGAGCAGACTGGTGAGGTCGGCGAGCACCCCGGGCCGGTCGGTTACGTGAAGTCGCAGCAGATAGCGGTTGCGACCTCCACCCGCGAGGGTCGCCGTCGGCGTGTCGGCTTCGAGCATCCCGGTCGTCTGGAAGGTGATTGCCGCGCGGCCGACGACCGTGTCGATGATATCGGCCACCACGGCCGATGCCGTCGGCATCTCGCCGGCCCCGAGACCGTGGAAGAACAGCGGCCCCACCGCGTCTCCAACGACGCTGACGGCGTTGAACGCCCCGCGGGTTTCGGCCAGCGGCGTCCCCTTGCGGACGAGGGTTGGGCCGACTCGCATCGCCAGCGTGTCGCCCGCCCGGCTGGCGTCGGCGACAACGCGGATCCGATACCCAAGTTCATCGGCGAATCGCAGCAGTTCCTGGTCGATCGTCTCCAGCCCGATCCGGGGAATTTGCTTCCAAGGCACCCAGACGCCGAAGGCGAGGTGAGCGAGGAGGGCCAGCTTCTGGGTGGCGTCGGTCCCGTCAACGTCCATCGTCGGGTCGGCTTCGGCGTAGCCTTCAGCCTGGGCCAGTGCCAGCACCTGGGCGTAGTCGCTGCCTTCCTCCTCCATGCGGGTGAGGATGAAGTTGCTGGTGCCGTTGAGAATGCCGCGAATCGAGACGATCCGGTTGGCGGCGAGGCACTCGGCCATGGCAGCGACGATCGGGATGCCGCCGGCGATCGCCGCCTCAAAGGCGATCGACCGTCCCGCCTCGCGGGCGACGGCGAAGAGTTCGGGACCGTGTTCCGCCAGCAACGCCTTGTTCGCGGTGACGACGTCCTTGCCCTTGCGGAGCAGCTCGATCGCGATGGAGCGGGCCGGCTCAAGTCCGCCGACGAGCAGGGCTGCCACCGAGATGCCGGGGTTCTCGCTGACGGTGGAAAGGTCTGCGGAAAGCCGGTCGGCCGCGACCGAGACCCCGCGGGGTTTCCCGGCGTCGCGGACCACCACCTGCTCGACGGTGATTGGCCGGCCGGCCTGCCGCGCGATGTGGTCGGCCGACTCGGTGAGAATCCGGACCACGCCCGACCCGACCGTTCCCATTCCGACCACGCCGACCCCGATTGTCTCGCTCATCAGCCGCTTCGCTTTCTGCAATTCGCCGGATGTCCGTTCCCGTTGTCTCGTCCTCGGCCGCGTTTTCACAGGAAGGATGGTTTCTGGGAATTTCGCGGGCCGCCCCCGCCGGAAACCCCGGGTGGGGGCGGTATCGACTCGCCCGATCCTACTCAGCCGGGCCAACTGCCGGAAGCGAGCCGGTCGATGTCCGGCGGGAACAGCCTCTGTGAACGTTTGCTATGTTGGCATTGCACCGTTATCCCGTTTTGAAAACCCCAGCAGGAGCTGCCCGTGAACACTGCCGCCCACGACTTTCTCGTCAAAATCCTTGAGACTCCGAGCGCTTCGGGCTATGAGGAGCCGGTTCAGGACCTGGTGCGGGAATACCTGGCGGGCTGCGCCGAGGCGATCGAAACCGATTCGCACGGCAATGTCATCGGCACGGCCAACAGCGGGGGCAAAACCCGGATGCTGCTTGCGGGTCACTGCGACCAGATTGGCCTCATCGTGCAGCATATCGATGCCGACGGCTACATCTCGGTGCAGCCGATTGGCGGCTGGGATCCGATGCAACTCATCGGCAGCCGAGTCGTGATCTGGACCGCCTCCGGCGGTGTTCCGGGGGTGATGAGCCGCAAGCCGATTCACCTGCTGACCGAGGAAGAGCGGAAGACCGTCCCGAAGATGAAGGATCTCTGGATCGACATCGGGGCCAGCGACAAGGCCGACGCAGAGAAGGTTGTCCGGATTGGCGACTCGGTCACGTTCGAGCTCAAATACCTGCCGCTGCGAAACGGGCTGGCCGCGTCGGTGGCGATGGACGACAAGATCGGCCTTTGGGTCGTGATCGAGGCGTTCCGGCGGGCCGTCGCTGCCGGCCCCCTGCCCTGCGCTCTGGCGGTGGCATCGACCGTCCAGGAGGAAATCGGCCTGCGGGGGGCCAAAACCAGCTGCCACCGGGTCGATCCGCACGTGGCGATTGCCGTCGATGTCACCCATGCCACCGACTGCCCGACGATTGATAAGAAGACCGAGGGAGACATCAGCCTCGGCGGCGGGCCGGTGGTTTACCGCGGACCGAACATGCATCCCGCGGTTGTCGACAGGCTGCTTCGGGCGGGCGAAACCAACGCCATCCCGGTCCAACTGGCTGCCTTTGGACGGGCGACGCCGACCGACGCCAACGCCCTGCAGGTCAGCCGCGACGGTGTGGCGACCGGGCTCGTCAGCGTCGCCAACCGCTACATGCACTCGGCGGTCGAGACGATTTCGCTCGAGGATGCCGACCGGACAGCCGATCTGCTCGCCGCCTTTTGCCGCGGGCTCGAAGGCGAGATCGACTGGGCACCCCGGAGCCGCTGACCGGGTGCAAGGCTGCGGCTGCGACGCAGCGGTTTCAGGGCCTGGTGCGGGCTGCGGGACCCGCCGCCCGGGGTTGCTGCACCGAACGCGGGGACCGTCTGCCGCCGCCGCCTCCTGCCAAAACGGCACATGGCCGACTTGGCAGGGAGGCGGGCGGCGGCGGCAGATTGGGGCGGTGCCCGGTAATCCCCTGTTTTCCCGGCGAAATATTTTTTTGGGAACCTTGTTGGATTCCGGCACGAAGGTTGCATCCCTTGGCTGGCAACGAACAAGCCGGCTGCCAGATTCAACCCGGCGGCATCTGCGAGGTCCGTGCAACCAAGCCTTCTGAAGGAGCTTCTTGTGGCAAAGCAAATGGTGTTCGAGGATGAGGCCCGCCAGCCGTTGCTGGCAGGCGTTTCCAAGCTCGCCCGGGCCGTCAAGAGCACGCTCGGCCCAAGAGGCCGCAATGCCGTGCTCGACAAAGGCTGGGGCTCCCCGAAGGTGACCAAGGACGGCGTCACCGTCGCGGAAGACATTGAGCTTGAGGATTCCTACGAAAATCTCGGGGCCCAACTCGTCAAGGAAGCGGCGAGCAAAACCAATGACGTCGCCGGCGATGGCACCACCACCGCCACGGTGCTCTCCGAGGCGATTTTCCGCGAAGGCCTGAAGATGATCGCCGCCGGCGCTGATGCGATGGCGCTTGCCCGGGGAATCCACAAGGCAGTCGCTGCGGTCTCGCAATCTGTGGGGTCGCTGGCGACACCGATCAACGAGAAGAACAAAAAAGAGCTGATGCAGATTGCCACGATCGCGGGAAACAACGATCCCACGGTCGGCAATGTGCTTGCGGAGGCGTTTTTGAAGGTCGGCAAGGACGGCGTCATCACCGTTGAAGAGGGCAAGCAGTCCGAGACGTTCGTCGATGTCGTCGAAGGCATGCAGTTCGACCGCGGCTACCTTTCGCCGCACTTCGTTACCAACGCCGACGCCCAGCTTTGCGAACTCGAGAATCCCTACATCCTCATCTTTGAGGAAAAGATTTCGAGTGCGAAAAATCTCGTTCCCCTGCTCGAAGCGATCAGCAAGGCGGGCAAGCCGCTACTCATCATCGCCGAAGACGTCGACGGCGAGGCCTTGGCGACGCTGGTGGTCAACAAACTCCGCAGCATCGTTCAGGCGGTTGCAGTCAAGGCACCCGGTTACGGCGACCGCCGCAAGGCGATGCTCGGCGACATCGCGGTGCTGACCGGGGGCCAGGCGATCTTTAAGGATCTCGGAATCGCTCTCGACGCGGTCAAACTGAGCGACCTCGGCCGGGCGAAGAAAGTGATCATTGCGTCGGAAAACACGACGATTGTCAGTGGGGCCGGCACCAAGCAGGCGATTGACGGAAGGGCGGCTCAGATTCGGGCCGAGATCGAAAACACCACCAGTGACTACGACCGCGAGAAGCTGCAGGAGCGGCTGGCCAAAATCGCCGGCGGTGTGGCCGAGATCAACGTCGGGGCCGCGACCGAGACTGAGATGAAGGAGCGAAAGGCGCTGATCGAGGATGCCAAGAGCGCGACCCAGGCTGCACTCGCTGAGGGAATCGTTCCGGGCGGTGGTGTGGCACTGCTGCGGGGCGAAAAGGCCGTTGAGAAGCTTGACCTGAAGGGGGACGAGAAGCTCGGGGCGACCATCGTCAAAAACGCCCTGCACTATCCTCTGGAGGCGATCGCCAATAATGCTGGCCTTGACGGGTCGGTCGTCGTCAACCGCGTCCGGCAACTAAAGGGCAAAAACGACGGCTACGACGCCGACAAGGGCGAGTATTGCGATCTTGTCAGCGCCGGGGTGATCGATCCTGCGAAGGTTGTCCGGACCGCCCTGCAAAACGCAGCGAGTGTGGCCGCGTTGTTGCTGACGACTGATTCGCTGATCACGGAGATCCCGACTGAGGAAGAGCCGGCCGCCGAGGGCCATGACCACGGCATGGGGGGCATGGGCGGTATGGGCGGCGGCATGCCCGGTATGGGCGGCATGGGTGGCATGGGCGGGATGCCCGGCATGATGTGAACACGCTTCGGGGCTCCCCGGCCCCGGGCTGGCAGGGCGGTTGTGTGACCGCCCATCGCCGAACCGATTTGGATTTGGTCGACACCACTTCTGGAGCAAGAAACGAATGGCTGCGAAGAGTTTGAAAATTCATCCGCTGGACGACCGGGTGGTCGTTGAACCCGTTGAGGCAGAAGAGCGTACCGCCGGCGGCATTGTGCTGCCCGACTCCGCCAAGGAGAAGCCCCAGCGGGGTCATGTCGTTGCCCTCGGGCCTGGACGCCTGCTTGAAAACGGACAGCGTGCCAGCCTCGCGGTTGCAATCGGCGACGAGGTGATCTACGGCAAGTACTCCGGCAGTGATATCGAGGTTGATGGCCACGATGTCAAAATCCTGCGGGAGACCGATATCCTCGCCAAGGTGATGAAGTAGCAGGCTGCGGCAAGCGTCCGCCGCCGCAGGATGCGGCGACCGGTAACCCTCGTCCCCGCAAAGGTTCTGGGTGTTGCCAGCGGTGAAAAGTGCCAGGAGGGTGTTCTTTCACCTACCGCGTGATTCACCGTGAGGTGGTCACATTCCCCGTCCATGAGTCAGAAAATCCGGTCGTCAGACTTTTAGGAGAGACAAGTCGTGCCCAAGCAACTGCTGTTCGATGACAACGCCCGCGGCAAACTTCTCAAAGGCGTGGAAAAACTGGCAGACGCCGTCGCCGTCACGATGGGGCCAACCGGCCGCAACGTGATCATCGACAAGTCCTTTGGCGGACCGACCGTCACCAAGGACGGCGTGACCGTCAGCAAGGAGGTCGATCTCGAGGATGCCTTTGAGAACATGGGGGCCAAACTCGTCAACGAGGTCGCGTCGAAGACATCCGACCTTGCGGGCGACGGCACGACGACCGCGACGGTCCTCGCCCGCGCGATTTTCCGCGAGGGAATTCGCAACATCGTCGCCGGCAGCAATCCGACTGCCGTGCGGCGGGGCATCGAGAAGGGCGTGGCCGCGGCGGTCCAGCACCTGATGGAAATGGCCCGCCAGGTCAGCCGCCCCGAGGAGGTCGCCCAAGTCGGGGCAATCAGCGCGAACAACGATCATTTTATCGGTGATCTGCTCGCGGAGGCGTTGCAGAAAGTTGGCAAGGACGGGGTCATCACCGTTGAGGAGGGCAAAACGACCGACACAGCGGTGCGGTTTGTCGACGGGATGCAGTTTGACAAGGGGTATATTTCGCCCTACTTCATCAACAAGCCGGCCGAAATGGTCTGCGAACTCGAAGATGGCCTGATCCTGATCCACGAGAAGAAGATCTCGAACCTGCGGGATTTGGTCCCGTTGCTCGAGAAG
>CAZIQV010000102.1:0-6866 GCA_964541275.1 uncultured Chitinophagaceae bacterium
TCGACGACCCGGCAGAGGAAGTCGACCTCGGTCCGGGCGGCGTCCTCGGGAGAGAACTCGACGTCGTCGCAGCAGGAGCGGGCCCGGCTGACGCCGGCCACCGCCCGCTGGATGATTTCCTCTTGATTCATCCGCAGCTTGAACTCGCGGTGGATCGCACTGGTGGCGAGGAAGACATGAATCCGCGGCCGGGCCGCTTCTGCCAGCGCTTCCCAGGCCCGGTCGATGTCGCGTTCGTTGCAGCGGGCGAGGCCGCAGATGACCGGTTCGCGGACCGCCCGGGCGATCTCACGGACCGACTCGAAGTCACCCGGCGAGGCGATCGGGAACCCGGCTTCGATGATGTCGACCTTGAGCTGGGCGAGCGCATGCGCGACCTCGATTTTCTCGGTGAGGTTCATGCTCGCCCCCGGCGACTGCTCGCCGTCGCGAAGGGTCGTGTCGAAGATGCGGACCGTGGGGCTGGCGGACATGATGGCTCCAGGCGGGGGCGGCGGCGGCATGCGGCCGGCCCGATCCCGGAAGCAACAGCCGCCTCCGGGGAATCCCAAACTCTACCCGACTGAACCATCGGGAAAAAAGCCGCTGGGGACCCAGCCGTTGAATTCGTCCGCGCGGAATCGGCCGGCTTGATCGGCCAACCTCTGCTGCCGGCCTCGGACAATCACCCGCGGCCGGTTTCTGCGGCTCGGGTGATTCTGGATGCCGGACCGCTGGCTGCCTTCACGACCGGCCAGCTTGTGGTCGCGGTCGCGGGCCGCTTTTCGGTGGCTGGCGACCGCTGATATGCTCTGCTGGGGCGAGTCGAACTGTTTCAGTGCACCTGTGGCTGCCTGCGACGTCCGGTTGCCTCTGCGGTGCCGCCGACTGGCGTGTCCGTCGGGCGGAGGCTCGTTGATTGAGGCTGGCGATCGCCGCGACTTCTCAGGGTATGCTCCAACCGATGACGCTTCGCGAGTTCCAGCAGCTGATCAGGACGATGTATCACGACAAGGATGCTGCCCGGGGTGTCGAGGGAACCTTCATGTGGCTGACCGAAGAGATCGGGGAACTGGCCACCGCCCTGCGGAGCGGCACGCCGCAGGAACAGGCCCTTGAATTCGCCGACGTGCTCGCCTGGCTGGCGACGATTGCCAACGTGGTCGACATCGATCTCGATGCCGCGGTCGCCGCCAAGTATGGCGGCGGCTGCCCCGGCTGCGGCGAAGTCGCCTGCGTCTGCCCCGATGCGGAGAAGCCATGAACGGCCGTCGCCCGGTCGTCCTGTTGCTGGCTGCGGTCGGAAGCCTGCCTGCCGCCGCCGCAATGCCGCCGGGGCTTGAGGTCGACATCGGCGTCGGCGGCGTTCCGCGGGCCGGCTGCTACAACCCCGTCGTGCTGCGGCTTCCGGCGGAAAGCCCGCTTCTCGGCGGCCAGTTCACCGTCGCGGCGGAGGACCCCGACGGACAGTGGCTCACGACGGCACCCGCGCGGCTGACCGCGACCGCCGCCGGCGGCAGCGGTCGCCAACTCGTCAAACTCGGTCGCCGCGGCGGCGACCTGCGGCTGTCGTTGTGGCCGCCGGGAACGGGCAACGACGACCCGGCGGTAACCGCGACGATTCCGCTGCCCGAAACGCTGGCATCGACCCAGGAAGTGCTGCTGGTGATCGGCACGCTCCCGAATGCCGAGCGGGCCGCCCGGCTGGCCGCCCGCGATGACGGCAGCCGGGCTCGGGTGATCTCGCTGCGGGCGGGTGAGCCGGCGGCCGCCGGCGAGTTGCCGGTGACCTGCGGCCCGGCGGGGCTGGCCTATGACGCGATCGACCGGGCGATCGTCTGCGGTCGCCGCGTCGCCGCCGGCGGCCTGGAGCGGCAACTCGCCGACCTCGACCAGTGGGTGCGGCTCGGGGGCGACCTCGTGCTGCTCGCCGGCATGTCGCTGCCCGACATGGTCACCGCCTCCCCGACAGCCGCCGGCTGGCTGCCGGGGCGGTTTGACCGGATGGTGCCGCTCCGCCGGGGAGCGGCGATTGAAACCTATGCCCGGGCCAGCCGCCCGCTTGACCGGAATCTCGTCGATACCCTCACGATGCCGTTGTTCGCCGCGGAACCGCCGCTCGCCGGAGTCGTCGAGGTTGCCGCCGGCGGAGGGGCCGGCGATCCGGCCCTGGTGGTCCGCCGGGCCTACGGCTTTGGCCGGATCACCTGGGTCGGGATCGACCTCGACGACCGGTCGTTCCAGCGGTGGCCGGGCACCGATTCACTCCTGCTCGAACTGCTCGATACCGGCCGGCGGTCGCTGACGGCCGGGAGGGCGGGGGAGGTCCGCCGGGGCGGCCTCGATCTCGCCGGCCAGTTGCGGCTGGCGGTCGACCGCTACTCCGGCGTGGCGGCGATCCCGTTTGAACTGATCGCCCTGATCGGCCTGCTTTACGTCGCCGCGATCTACCCGCTCGACTGGTACCTCGCCTCGCGGGATGCCCGCCATGGTCAAGTCGCCTGGTTCAGCCTGCCGCTGATCGTCGCCGGCTTCACGCTGGTGATCTGGACGACCGGCCGGCAATACCGAACCCCGGGACGGCAGATCCGGACTGCCGGCATTGTCGATTTCGATCAGGCCGACGGCTTGACGCGGGGAGTTGGATGGCTCGGCATCTGGACCGCCGGAAACGAGCGGCTCACCGTTGCCGCCGAGCCGGTCCCGCTGGTCGAGGTCGACCCCGTGGCGACGGCCGTGAGTTGGTTCGCCGCCCCGGGCGAGAGCCTCGCCGGACCCGATGCCCTGACCCCGCATCCGTCATTGGCCGCCGCCGGCTACCGGTTCGGCCCGACGGCCGCGCGGCTTGAAAACGTCCCGCAGGCGGCGGCGTCGAGCCGGCTCTTTGTCGCCGACTGGTCCGGCCAGAGTGCCTCCAAGCCGCTTCAGTCGACGCTCAACCGGACTGGTCAGGGCACGCTCCGGGGAACGATCGAAAGCCGCCTCGCGGTATCGCTCGACGACTGCGTACTCATTCACGGGGGCTGGCTTTACGACATCGGCCGGCTGGCAACCGCCGACGTGGTCGACCTCGAGGAGGGCCGGGGGCCGCGGTCGCTGGCAGCCGCCTTGACCCGCCGGCAGACGGTCAAGGACCGCAGTGTTGCCGCCCGCTGGGACTCCGGCAGCCGGGATGTCGCCCGGATTCTCGAGGTTGCCGGGCTGCATGCCGCCGCCGGCGGCCCGGGCTACACCGGCCTCGAGGCGGGCCGGCTTGGCCGGCTCGACCTCAGCCGGCTGCTGCCGCTGCGACGGGCGATCCTGATCGGCCGCGGGCCGGCCGCCACCCGCTGGCAGATCGAGCCGCCGCCGGCCGCCGCCGGCTCGGATGACGTCACCCTCTGGCGCATCGTTCTGCCGGTTGCCGACTGACCGGCCCGCACCGGACCGAAGGAATGCCGCGATGATCGAAACGGTCGACCTGACGAAAAAGTACGGCGATTTTTTTGCGCTTGAATCGCTGACCCTGAAGCTCGATCAGGGCGACCTGTTCGGTTTCATCGGCCCCAACGGGGCGGGCAAGACGACGACGATCCGAATTCTCTCGACGCTGTTGGCGCCGTCCTGGGGCGAGGCCTACGTCTGCGGCCATTCGATTTACACCCAGCCCCGCGAGATTCGCCGGGCGATCGGGTACATGCCCGATATTTTCGGCGTCTACGACGACATGCGGGTGATCGAGTACCTCGAGTTTTTCGCCGCCGCCTACCGCATCGACGGGCCGGCCCGCCGCCGGGTGGCGGAGCGGTCGCTCGATCTCGTCGACCTCGGGGTCAAGCGGGACGAACTGGTCACCAGCCTCTCCCGCGGCATGACCCAGCGGCTCGGCCTGGCCCGCGTGCTGCTGCACGACCCGCAGGTCCTGCTGCTCGACGAGCCGGCCAGCGGGCTCGACCCGCGGGCCCGCATCGAGATGCGGGGGCTGCTCAAACGATTGCAGGATCTCGGCAAGACGATCCTCGTCTCCAGTCACATCCTCCCGGAACTGGCTGATATCTGTAATCGCGTCGGGATCATCGAATACGGCCAGCTGCTCGCCTGCGGCGACGTGACCGACCTGCTGGCCCAGGTTCGCGGCCGGCCCGTCGTCCGGCTTGAGGTGGCCGGCGATCCCGAGGCGGCTGCCCGGCTGCTTGAAGACTGCGACGGCGTTGCCGAGGTCGGTGTTCGCGACGGCGTTGTGCGGGCGACCCTGGCGGATGCAGAGGCCGACCTGTCGCTGCTGCCGGCTCGGCTGATCGCCGGCGGCTGCCGACTCCGGGCGATGCGGGAGGAGGAGATCAACCTCGAAACGGCGTTTCTCGAATTGACCAAGGGTTCACTCGGTCGCCAGCCCGACGGAGCGCGGCGGGGCTGGGGCCGGCTCGAGGACGACGCTGCCGCCGGCCGGCCAGAAGCGGCGTCGTGATTGGCGACCCCCACCGCGCAGTTCCCGAAGCAGGAGACCGTGATGAGTCTGGAGCCGACCGCCCCGCCGCGAAGACTGCGCCCGACTGCCGTCGGCATCGCCCCGCGGCCTGCCCGGGGGGGGCGACGAGCCGCGGCGACGGCGGTTTTCCTCGTCGGCTCGCTGACAGCGGCGGCTCTGGCTGAGGAGGTCGAAACCCTCGCGCCGCCGCCGGCAAAGCTGCCGCCGCTGGGCCGTCCCGGAGACCTCGACTACGCGGTCGGCTATCGGCTTGGCCGGCAGCTGCGGGCCGACCTTGAGAGCATCGACGTCGACGCCGATCCCGAGGCGATCGTCGCCGGCCTGCGAGAGGCGTTGGCGGGCCGCGAGCCCAGCCTTTCTCGGGAGCGGTTCAGCGGCGGGCTCGCCGGCTTCGATGCCAGGATCGCCGCCCGCGACGCGGCCCTGATGAGAAAATTTGCCGCCAAGGCCGCAGCCAACCGGGAACGCGGCCGAGCCTTTTTGGCTGACCGCCGCGGTCGGCCCGGAGTTCGCGAACTGCCGGGAGGAACTCAGATCGAGGTCCGCAAGCGGGGCGGCGGCCGGCGGCCGACCGTCGACGACGAGCTGCTGGTGCACTATTCCGGCAGTCGGCTCGATGGCGAGGTCTTCGATGCGACCGACCCGGCCGGCCCGCCGGCGCGGATTCGGCTGCGGGAGGTGATTCCCGGGTGGCAGCAGGCGCTGCTGCAAATGTCCGAGGGAGCCCGGTGGCGGATCGCGGTTCCCCCCGAGCAGGCCTACGGCGAGGAGGGGCGCCGCCGGTGATCGAGCCGAACGAGGTGCTGATCTTTGAGATCGAACTCGTGGCGATCAGCCCGAAGGCATGAACGAGGTTCTGTCTGAAAAGGCTACCGTTGGCCCGAGAGCGAGCTGCTTTGGCCTCTGGCAAGGACGGCGAAGCAGCCAGATTTGCAGATCTGGCGATGGAGCCGGACGTAGCCAGAGGGTAAATGAGCCGCTCGAAGCCAGGTACTGAGTTTTCAGACAGAGCCTAGGGGAATCGTGAATTACGGGAACCGTGAACTGCAGGACTCAGGAGGGACGGCGGTGCAGGGCAGGGGGGCGGGCCGGAGGCCACGTTGCTGGTTGATCGCGGGCCGGGGGCTGGCGTCGCTCCCGGCGTTGACCGCAGCGGTGCTGGCCCCCGGGCTGCTCTCGGTGATCTGCGGCGGGACCGTCGCCGCGGGCGAGCCGTCGCTGCGGCCATCGACCGGTCGGCAGGCGGCCGGCGCCGACCGATATGCCGAGGCTCGCGAGCGGATGGTCCGGGAAGACATCGCCGCCAGCGGGGTCACCGATGCCCGCGTCCTGGAAAGCATGCGGCTCACCCCGCGGCATGAGTTCGTGCCGCCTGCCCAGCGGCCGCTGGCGTATTTTGACATGTCGCTGCCGATCGGCCGGCGGCAGACGATCTCGGGCCCATTCGTTGTCGCCTACATGACCGAAAAGCTCGATCCCCGGCCGACCGATCGCGTGCTCGAAATCGGGACCGGCAGCGGCTATCAGGCGGCGGTTCTTGCGCCCTTAGTCGGCATGGTCTATTCGATTGAGATCGAAGAGACGCTCGGCCGCCGGGCCGCCGCCACGCTCAGACGGCTCGGCTACGACAACGTCGTGACAAGGATCGGCGACGGCTTTGCCGGCTGGCCGGAGAAGGCGCCGTTCGACAAGGTGATCGTCACCTGTTCGCCGGAACGGGTGCCACAGCCGCTGGTCGATCAGCTTGTCGAAGGGGGCTTGCTGGTCATTCCGGTCGGCGAACGCTACGAGCAGACGCTCGTGCTTTTGGAGAAGACCTCCGGGGGGCTGGTGCGGACCGAACTCGTGCCGAGCTTGTTTGTGCCGATGACCGGACGGGCAGAGGCGGCCCGCGTGGAGCAGCCCGACGGCAGCCGTCCGCAGCTGGCGAACGTCGGTTTTGAAGAGCTCCTTCCCGACGGGCAGACCCCGACCGCCTGGTACTACGGTCGACAGGAGTCGCTCGTGGCCGCGGAGGACACGCCCGAGGGGAGCCGGCACTTGTTGCTGGAAAACCGGGAACCAGGCCGGCCGGCGCACATTTTTCAGGGCTTCCCGGTCGACGGCCGACGGGTTGGCCGGCTCGCGGTCAGTCTCGACCTCCGGCTTCGCGATCTCGGGCCGGGCCAGAGTCGGGCCGAGTGGCCGGCGGTGGCGGTGCGATTCTTCGACCGGCAGCGGCAGCGTTCGGTCCGGACGGCGATCGGACCCTGGCGGGTCCCGTCTGACTGGCGGCGGGTCGGCGGATCGGTTGCGGTTCCCGGCTGGGCTCGCGAAGCGATCATTCAAGTCGGGTTGATGGGGGGCACGGGACGCATGGAGGTCGATCGCGTCGAGATTGAACCTGCCCAGCGATAAAAAATGCCCTCCCGGCAAACTC
>CAZIQV010000103.1:0-6790 GCA_964541275.1 uncultured Chitinophagaceae bacterium
GTAAGATGTTATCCTTTTGTGAGGCGGGGAGAGAGGTCTTGCATCGGCTTTGGCCGGTGGTCCGTCCGGGAACCGCTGCGAGCGGCTCGTACCCTGCAAAAATTCCGTTGTGATTCTTTCTTCGGAGGTCTGTCATGAGCACTGTCTTTGCAACAAAAGATGTGTCGGCCACTCCGGCACGACGCGGTGGGTTCACGCTCATTGAGCTGCTGGTCGTCATTGCGATCATCGGGGTTCTCGTGGGCTTGCTGCTGCCGGCGGTCCAACAGGCCCGGGAAGCGGCCCGACGGATCAGCTGCGGCAACAACGTCAAGCAGCTCGGCCTCGCCCTCCACAACTACCACGACAAGGGCGACGTTTTTCCCCCGGCGGCGATTCGCCGGTACTTTCGGACCAGCTCGGCGAACGAATGGTCGACCAACATGCTGTCGTGGATGGCCCTGATCCTGCCGTACATGGAGGAGTCGGCAATCTACGATCAGCTCGACTTTGATATCGAGCCGGGCCTCAGCGGCAGCGATGCGACGAATTACAACCGGGTGGCGAGAAAATTACCGATCGACGGCTTTCGTTGCCCGAGTGATCCTCGGCGTCATTCCCGCGACACGAACTACGAACCGACCAACTACGCGGCGTGTCTCGGTGACAGCCAGATGCACAAGGGTAACCGCAGCATCATCGACTGCGACAGCCGGATCGGGATTCGGGATGTGCTCGATGGCACCTCCAGCACGATGGGCGTGGCCGAAATCCTCGTCGGCTCACCCCTCAACGAGGCAGCGAACTCCTCGGGTGGGGCCTGCCCCAGCGGCACTCTGCGAGACCCGAGCCTCCGCGGGCAAAGCTGGCTCTATGCGAACCATGTCAGAAGTTACGCCTTCAACACGCTCACGGGGCCCAATGCCGCCTCGGACGATTGCGGACTCAACACCGGTGGCGCATTCGTCAGTGCGGCCCGGTCGCAGCACCCCGGCGGTGTGATGGTGATGATGGTCGATGGTGGCACCCGGTTCGTCAGCGATTCGGTCGACCTGACCACCGTCTGGCGGCGGATTGGCAATCGGCAGGACGGCGAAGTGGTCGGCAGTTTCTGAGGCCAGCAGCGGCCGTTGGTCCGGATGCACCCTCGGCGTCATTCAGTTGGCAACGCGGACACCTTCGGAATTGCCCGCCGCTCGGCTCTGGCTTCGGCATTCGCTGGAATGCGAATCCAGTGGTCGGTAAAGGCGAGGTCCGGACTGATGCCGACGCTGGGCATGTGGCAGGCGAGGCAGTCGGAACCGGTCTCGGTCTTTGGGCAGGGTGCGTGATCAGCTTCGGGTTGATGGCAGTTCAGGCATTGAGCAACAGACAACGCAGCGGCGTCTGCTGCAGCCTGGTGGGGATCGTGACAGGTCAGGCAGTCGAGTCGGTGGTTCGTCTGCGACAAAAAGCAGGAAGACTGGGTCAGGCCCACCGAGGCAAACCTGATCAGCAGTTCGTTGTCGGGCTGGAGTTCCTCGTCCCGGTACTGATCGTCCCGTCGATGGCATTCGCCGCAGCGGCGGACCGACTCCAATGGCGAGAGGCTCTCCCAGACCGGACCGGCCGGGATGGTCTGCCCGCGGCGGCTCGCCTGCGCATGGGCGGCCGCCTGGGGATGACAGCGGACGCAGCCGACGCCCGCCTGAATCGCGGTTTCGTCGATCCTGCCCGCCACCGTCGGCAGGCGACTGGCGTGGCAGCCGAAGCAACTTCTCGTCGCTTCCGGATTGAGCAGTTTGCCGCAGAAGCCGTCGGGCGAGTCGGCGGTTAACAGACTCAGGCCCAGAGTCGGCCCGAGTTGGCCGGGCGGATACCAGGAGATGGCGTGCTCGAGCATGACCGTGTTGCCCTCGGGATCGAGCCAGGTCGACACCGGCGTCTGGGCGTGAGTGCCCGACCCGAACACCCAGGTGATCACCGCCGGTGCGGTCGTGTCAGGCCGGTCGACGACCAGGCGGGTGCCCTCCAAGCTGAGGTCCCCGCAGAGGCCGTCGCGTCGTGTTGCCGACAGGAAGGCCGCGATCGTGGCCGGCTCGACGCGGCTGAGGGTCCGCGCATGGGGAGATCGCCCATGGTCTGCAACGATCTGTTCATGGCAGTCGGCACAGCCGTGCTGCACGACAAATGGCGACGCAGCGTCCTCCTGCGGGTCGCGTTCGGCGTTTTCATAGACCGGCTGATGACCGCGGCGTGGCCGGCTCGACAACCACGACGCGGTGGCGAGCGTGCCGACGATCAGCATCGCGATGGCGGTGTTGAGGAACGTCGCTTTCATCGCGGGCTCCTTGGCGGTGGCAGTCGCTCGAGGATTGTCCGAACCTGATTTTCCATGGGTGTATCGGGCTGCTCAAGGATTGCGCCCAGGGCGGCTCGGGCCTGTTCCGGCTGCCCCGCCTCAATCCAGAGCATGCCGGCGGTCCAGGCAGTCTCTGGTGTCTGCCCGGGGAGTGACCCGACTGCGGCCACGGGCCCAGCCTCCAGATAAACCGCCGCAGATTGCGGCCACGGTTTCAGGGTGGCTGGGGAAGACTCCTTGAGGGAATCCCCAAGCTCGCTGTCCACCGCGGGCCGGCCCCCGAGGCGGGCGAGGACGGCTGCCCGAAACAGCGTCGGCCGGCCCAGCCGCAGCCGTTCGAATTCCGCGATCTGGAGCGTCGCCCTGATGCGTTCCCTCCGGGTGTCAGTCAGCCCCGACTGGGACAGCGGCTGCAGGATTTTCAGCGCGGCACGAGGAAGGTCGAGGGCGAGAAAGACCCGGGCTTGGCGGACAAGCGGCCGAGGATCGGGTCGGCCCGAGAGAATTCCCCAGAGGTCAATTGTTTGATCGGTGTGGCTCGGTCGGAGGCCGCCGAGGGTCCAGCGACCCCATTCGACCAGTTCCCGATCGGCGAGGGTGCGGACAATGGCAGGGCTGAGCTGGGGATCCCCGGAGAGGGCATACGGGAGGACGGGGGCATCGATGAGCAGCGGTTTGTAGAGGGTCGGCTCAAGGTGTCGGAGGGTCTCGTCATCCTCGGCCGGCACCAGCAGGAGCTGTGTGTGCCGGTTCAGCAGCGGCTGCCACCAGCCTCCGGAGGATCCGTCGGCGTCGGTGTGTTGCATCTCCCAGCCAACGCGAAGATCAGCGGCGAGTCGAGCCTCGGCGGCAAAGCGGCCATTGAGCAGGGCCCGCTGTGGGGTGAGCCACGGCCGCAGCCGCCGCTGCTCCGGCCGATCGGGCGGCGCGGGGCCGTCCAAAACCCAGGCGGCCATCCCGGCCGCACGGGTGTCGAAAGCAAACACCGTGCCGGGTTGCGGCCGCGTCGCCAGCACCGACGCAAGCTGCCGGACCTCAAGCCGTGGCGAAAGTCCCCAGCCGAGTCGGCCGGAAGAGAATCCCCAGGGACCGGAGGCGAGCAGGCAGCCAAGGCCCAACAGCCCGCCGGCGGTGAGGTATCGCTGGGTCGATTCCTGGAGGCCGAGAAAACCGACGGCCCGCTGCCGAGCCAACGCTGGCGTCACGGGCTCAGAGCATCCTGAAGGTCGTCCTCCGGCGTCGGTCGCGGTGCCGATCGCCAGAAACCCCAGCCAGGGTGCGACTGCTGAAAGTGACGCCGGATTGCCGAGAATCAGCAGCTGCGGGATGCACCAGCCGAGACTGCGGCGCAGGGTCGTGGCGGGCGAGTGCCCCTGCCGCAGCTGCCCGGCTGCCATGAGGCTGAGGACGCCCCACGCAGCGTACTGGGGGATGGTCGGCGCGGCGGCCGCGATTGGATATCCACTGAGCCAAGTCGGTGATGCACCCTCGCGGATGCTCATCGCGAGCGGTGGCGCGAGAATCTGCAACGAGTCGGTCAGGCCGAAGACACCGCGGGGGCTGAGGCAGAGCCCCGCCAGCGTGGCGAGGAGACTGCCCGCCGAGCGGCAGCCAGCGACGGCGAGCAGGCTGCGGGGGCTGACATTGGCCCAGAGCACGGTGAGGCAGAAGCGTGTGACGAAGATCTGGTTTCTGGTCCACCAGGTTTCCGGGGCCGATTGCGAGGACGGGGTCGCCTGCAGGATCCCGGGAGCGAGCAGCAGCGAGCCCAGCCCGACATCCCACCAGCATCCGGTCGGATCGACCGCGGGTGAGGCTGCCAGCAGAAACGCGACGACGACAAAAGTTCCCCGCAGCCGGATCGGTCGATCGGGCATCATCCGCCGCAGGAACAGCAGCAGGCCGAAGACGGAGCAGCAGCGTGCGACCATGAGTCCGTGAGGCCCGAGGGCGGCGTAGAGGATGAACCAGGGCAATCCCCCAAGCCAGTCCGCCTCGGCCTGCTCATCGCCGGCGAGCAGCGTTGCCGCTGGTGAGAGGTTGCCGGCGACGACCGACCGGCCCCGGGCTAAATCCCACCAGAGGGAGTCGGCGTCAATCTGCTGCAGCGCAAGCACCAACGCCACAAAAAAAGTCGCCGCCGAAACGATGTCGGTTGGAAGTCGCGTAGCGTTCATGGGCGGCGACCGGGGATGCACACGCTCCGCTGCCGGCGGGATGCCCGGTTGAGTTGTTTGGTGAATTGCGTGGTGTTACCTTATCGCCCGGCGGGCCTTTGGATCAGAACAAAGTGGAGCGTGACGATGACTTTCTTGAGAAGACTCGGGCCTTGCCTGGCGGCGGTTGTGCTGCTTTCCCTGACCGCCGGCTGTGGGGCGGGTGACGGTGTTAGCCGCGGGGCCGTCGAGGGTTCTGTCACGTTCAAGGGCGAGCCCCTCGCGGATGGCGTCATTCGGTTTATTCCCACCGGTGACACCACTGGGCCGATGACCGAGGCGAAGATCAAGGATGGCGGTTTTCGTCTTTCTCAAGCCGAGGGGCCGTGTGTCGGGACCAATCGCATCGAAGTGTTCTCATTTGTGAAAACGGGGAAAAAAATTCGCAATGAGGGCGTCGAGACCGAGGAGGTCCGCCAGATCATTCCCCCGCAGTACAACACGAAGACAACGCTGAACGCTGCCATTGCCGCGGGGGAAAACACCCTGCCGGCCTTTGAACTGGTGCAGTAGTCGTTCCGGCAGATCTCGGTCCTCGCCGCGGGATCCCGCGGCATGACGGGCCTGCACCGGTCTGGTCCGTTCTGGTCCGGTCAAAACGGACAGGCTGACTGCCAGGTGACCTGCTGGCCGTCTTCCGGGTGCATCACGGTCAGTTTGCAGGCGTGCAGCAGGAGCCGCGCGGCCGCGGCTAGGCCCGCCTCGTCGGCGTAGAGGGGATCGCCCAGGATCGCATGGCCGATGGTTGCCAGATGCAATCGGATCTGGTGCGAGCGGCCGGTGAGCGGAGCAACTGCCAGCCGGGTCCGGTCAGTACCTTCACCAAGCAACTGCCAGCGGGTCTGGGACGGGCGGCCGTGGGCATGGTCGATGCGGTACCGCGGCGGGCGGTCGGGGTCGCGGCCGATCGGCAGGTCGATCAGGCCGGCGGGCGTCTCGACAACGCCGGCGACGACACATTCATATCCCTTGCGAACCAGCCGCTGCTCAAACTGGCGGCTGAGCTGCCGCTGGGCGTCTGCATCGAGGGCCATCAGCATCAGCCCTGAGGTGTCGCGGTCGAGTCGATGGACCACCCGAGCCGTCGGAAAGCTTTGCTGCACCCGGCTGGCAAGGCAGTCCTGCAAGTGCGGCCCGCGACCGGGAACCGCCAGCAGTCCGGAGGGTTTTTCCAGGACGAGTAGCCGGGCGTCACGGTGAATGAGCGTGAAGGATTGCACGGCTTAAAGCCCGACCCTTGCGGCTGGGTTGCTGGCGTTCAGGGAAAGCCTGAAGCCGCTGTCAGGTTTGGTCTGCTCCGGGTCGAGGGCTTCCCCGGCCGCGTTGGGCGTATTTCAACGAGGGGACTACGGCAGGCGAATCCGGATGTTTTTGTAAAACACCATGCTCTTCGGGTCATGGGCCTGCAGGGCGATCGTGCCATGGGAGAGCAGCCGTCGCTCGCGGCCTTTTTTCCGCTGCGGCTGCGGCGGTTCCTCATACCGCACAACCTCGTTGCCGTTGATCGCAATCGAAATCGTCTTGCCGTGGACAGCAATGCGATAGGTGTACCACTCGCCATCGGCCACTGGTGAGGCGTCAAGATCGAGCACGTCAACGAGACTGCCGGTCTTGCGTTTGTCGGGATAGGAATCACAAATCTGAGCCTCGTAGCCCTTCTTGAGCGGTCCTGGCTGGGCCTCGGTATGGAAGAACACGCCGCCGTTGGAGCCCGGCAGCGCCTTCACCTCGAGTTCAAGGTCGAAGTCCCTGAAGTCGTGGTTGCCGACGGGGCCCTCGTAGACGAGGTGGTCCATCGGCCCACCGCCGGCGGCGATCGCCCCGTCCTGAACCCGGAAGGATTCCGGGTGCGCGATGGCCCGCCAGCCATCTAGCGAGACACCGTCAAAAAGGCTCTGCCACTCTGCGGCGTGCATCTCGCACGTTCCACCGACGATGAGGGCGATTCCCAGAACCAGAGTTCGCTGCATGAGAGCCTTTCCGGAAGATGTGAAGGAGGGCTTTTCGGCTGCCGCAGACTGCCGTGGCACCCGAAGCCACAGGATACCTCAGGCCGCTGCCGGACAGAGCCAGAAAGATCGGGACGTGTGGGGTGCTTCCGGTCGCTGTATCCTGCAAAGGCAGACAGCAGCGTTGGTCTGTCGGGGTGTGCGACGCGGCCAAAGAAGTCTGGCGGTCAGACTCTCATGCAGCTTTTTGACTAGGCTCTGTCTGAAAACTCAGTACCTGGCTTCGAGCGGCTCATTTACCCTCT